>JAAYJI010000262.1 GCA_012523015.1 Candidatus Hydrogenedentota bacterium | reverse complement strand
GGATAGGTGTTGACAGGAACGGTTACGCCGCCCAGCAGATTGACTAAATGCTTATACATGACAAAATAAGGGTCGGCGAAAATAACTTCGTCGCCGGGATTGATCGTCGCCAATAATGCGAGGAAAAGTCCGCCGGAAACGCCGCCGGTAATCATGACATTTTTGAGAGGTGTGCCAAATCTGGCATCATAATATTCGGATACTCCCTCACGCAACTCATCAATTCCCCAGGTCTGCGTGTAGGAATTAAAGCCGCCTTGGATCTGTCGGCATGCCTCATCTTTGCAGAGTTGATCCACATCATAATCAGGCTGTCCAATACTGAGATTGACGGGGTTTTCCATTTTCGCGGCGAGTGCAAATATTTTGCGGATACCACTGGCATCAATAGCGTTCATTCGTTCTGCCAAATAATTCATAATCAAACCTTTCCTCTCATCGGAGTGTAATTGTGTAGTATAGCTTTTGTTTTTCCGACTGATTTAGCCGGGGATTTTAAAAATTCTCTGTCCTTGATTATCGCTGTTGCGAAGTGTCCGATTCCACACCGTGGAGATACAAAAAAACACGCTTCATCTCAAAGAAATGTAATTGGGACTTTCCAAACCCGGACTCGATGCAGTGTGCCCCATCGTGAAGGTCTGACATGGCGTGAAGATACTTGGGACAGTATCCACTCAGAAGGTCAAAACACAAGGGAAACGTGACACACAGCAACGCCTCTCCACAGCGAATTCATGTCGTTACTGTATCACGGCACCTCGGATTTTTCAAAATATGCGAACCGGTCTCCCCCTGTTTACACACCCGCTTCTTTTATCAAAGGTACTTCTTGGGAAGAAATATTGAAGCCCTCCACACGCAGGAAGGCTCCCTCCTTCATCCCTTTCGTTTCTGCCTGAAGAACACGTGATTCCCCAGGCATTAAGGTAATGTAGTTATCGCTCCAGTATACGGGTGCAGCTTCCAGCGCTGTTTCCGGATCCACCACTGCGAAAATCGCCAAGAAAGCAATGTGCTCCGAAGGATTCTGCACCTCCACGCGCAGCTGATCGTCCGCACAGGATACACGGGTATCTAACTCTACTTCGGGCAAGGATTGGAGGGCAGTAAAATCTGCCGTTGATTTGGGTTCTGTGTAAAAAATACCGTCTTTTCCACTGCCTGATTTACCCGGTATATCCGGCGTTCGTGAGAGCCAATAGCAATTGTTGGACAAAGGCGCGCCGTGGTCATCTTCTAATTGAAGGTGTAAAAAGAACGTTTCGCCCACCTCTTCAGGAAAATCCAATACAGCGGCGCGGACGCGCCCATCTTCACCGACTGACACCGTATCTCTTCGCTCTGTAACTTTCTTTCCATGGAGACCATATAAAGCATGGTGCAGGGGCAAATTTGGTTGCGCATCATAGAGACTATTGACAACATAGAGCCCTTGATCATCGTGGGCATAGAGGGCGTGCACGGGCGTGCAGGCTTTCTTAGCGCCATAATAAGCGGCAGTCGGACGCTTGTACCAATCCACATATTGCCATGTCAGTGCGGCGGGCCAAGCCGCATTATATTTCCACGTTGTTATGCCCAAGGCATCGTATTTGTGGCGGCTGTAGGCTTCGAACATGCCGCGGGCGCTGTTATAATTCATGGCATACAACTTATTGCAGAAGTCATCAAAAGACTTGGGCGCTCCATAGCCGCGGTCCATAGCTCGGAATACAGCGTCAAAATACGAGATGCCTTGCGTTACCGTGTGGAAAGACCAGCTCTCATTCTTTTCTGCAGGCCAGAGGTCATTTGCCGGCAGCATCTGCCGTATGCTGTCCCGCGCCGCGAGCACGCCGCCGATACCTCCCGACTGGGCGAATCCCCAAGCAGAATCAAACTTGCGTTTTTGAATCCAATAGTAATGGGATGGGCCGGTATAGGTCCACAGTTCACGGGTACCTGTCCGAGTCCCCCCTGTCTTAGCGCGTGTACCAATATTGAAGGTGCCGGAATGGGGCTGATAACTGCGCCGTATCCGATGCTTTTCTATAAGTTCTCTATATGCGCGATCCAAGCTTTCTGTCGGGAAAGTTTCATCATGTCCCAAAAGATGCACAAGGCTCGGATGGTTTCGTATGCGCAATAAGGTGTCTTCGATACAAGCAATCGCCAAGGCTTCATCGGGAAGATTGCGGCCAAAAAGTTGTTGTGTGACCATGACACCGGAACGATCGCACAAATCATAAAAGGTCTCTGTTTCGCGAATAGAAAAACCCTCGGAACGGAGCATATTCAAATTAGCTTCTCGAGCGTAGCGGACAAGTGCTTCGTAGCGCGACGCATCCAGATTAAGCAGCATGTCTTGGGTCATCCAAGCACCGCCCCGAATCAGGATATCCTTTCCATTCAGTTGATATTTGCGCCAATCCTCTGCCGTGACGTGGGTACTGCAATCTCGTATGCCAAAGGTAGTTTTTAGGGCGTCAGACTGTTCTCCTTTAACGGAGACTTCAAGCTCAAGTTGGTAGAGTTCCTGATTTCCCGCAGGATGGGGCCACCAAACACGGGGATTTTCTACGACCAAGACGGAGAAATCGGCAGGACTAAAAATAAGCTCTTTCTTCTCAGACGGCGCCAGGGCAGTTTCCTGGACAAACTCTCGGCCTTCAATACGCCCTGATACGGTACATGCAATTGCTTCATCACTGTTGTTTAATAACCAAGCCGACACGATCAGGGAGGCTTGTTGGAGGGCGGGCAGGATCAAATCGCTCTCCACATAAGGATGTTGGAGCGTGACCGGTCCTTGCCGCCGCAGATAGACAGGCTGCCAGATACCCATATTCATATCAGGCGGCTGCGGGTTGTGATCATCCCAGCCTGTGGTCGCTTCAATTTGTTTGGTTCGCGGCTGCTTCCCTTCCAACAAGCCGGGCGGGATTATTTCGACGGCGAGCACATTTTTGCCGCCCCGTACCAACTGATCCGTTACGGGGAACTGGAATCTCCGGAACATGCCGACAACTTCATCTTTATCGGCGATCTTCCTGCCGTTGAGCCAAATAACAGCCTTATAATTGATGCCGTCAAAATGGAGCGTATAATATTCCGCGTCTTGAGCGGCGGGCAAATCAAATTCACAACGATACCACCACGAAGATTTGAAGGGGCTGTCCTCGCGCTGCACCAGCCAACTGCCGTCCTGATAGCCGGGGATAGATTTCATATTTTGACCGAAGTAGGGATCAGGATAAACGCCCTTATCCACGAGCGCGGCAAGAACTGTTTTCGGTATATCCGTTGAATACCAATCGTTGACATCCATATGCGGCAGCGACAGTGTTTCACCTGTCTCATCAATCTTCGCGCCTGATTGAAGCCGCCAGCCTTGATCAAGGAAGAGGCTTTCACTTTCGATGGCGGCGGCACAAAAAGACAGTAACAGACAACTCAAGATCAAAAAAGGCTTGTGCATAATACAGCACCCTTCCATAGATTGGCGGTTATTTTACGTGATATAACATTCCCATGAGTGGACTAATGGTTTTAAAAGGCGGTTTCATCGGACATTGGCGGCGCGGTGTTGCCGTGACCATTCTACAACAGGTATTATTGTGCCCAAACATACCGTTCTTATGGAAAGAAGGGTTCAGGAGATTTTTATGCGTATATTGGTTACCGGCGGCGCGGGATTCATTGGTTCCCATTTGTGTGAAGCTCTAAACGCTCAAGGGCACAAAGTTTTTGTTCTGGATGACTTGAGCACAGGCCGTTTCGAAAATATTGAAGCCTTGCCTGATCTCACCTGTGTCATTGATTCCACATTGAACCAAGACATTGTCCGCGATCTCGTCAGGGAAGTGGATGTGGTCTTTCATCTCGCTGCTACGGTGGGCGTCCAACTGGTCGTGAACCATCCCATCCGCACCATCGTCAACAATATCCAAGGCACGGAAATTGTATTGGAGGAAACAAGTCGCTACCGCAGACGCCTGCTCATCACCTCAACGAGTGAAGTGTACGGTAAAGGCTCGCGGGAGGTCTTTCATGAAAATGATGATCGTGTCATCGGCGCGACACATCTCCACCGCTGGTGCTATGCTGCTTCCAAGGCACTGGATGAATTTTTGGCGCTGGCGTACTGGCGCGAAAAACGACACCCGGTTGTCATTGCCCGTCTATTCAACACCGTCGGACCCCGGCAAACAGGCCGCTACGGCATGGTCATTCCATCTTTCATCCGGCAAGCCTTGCTGAATGAATCTTTAACAGTGTTTGGCGATGGCAAACAATCGCGCTGTTTTGCCTATGTGGGCGATGTGGTTCCCGCCCTCATCACCCTTATGGAACGCACGGATATTCGCGGCGAAGTCTTTAATATCGGCAACAACCAATCCATCACTATGGAGGAATTGGCAGTAAAAATCATTGAGCATACGGGCAGCAAATCTGATATACGTTATGTGCCCTATGAGCAGGCTTATGGCCCCGGTTATGAGGATATGCGCTATCGCGAACCGAGCCTGAAAAAGATTCACGACGCCATCGGCTACAAAGCCACCACATCGTTGGATACCATTATCGATAAGGTGATCGAAGACACCAAACACCGTTTACACCAAGATGTATAAGGATTGGTGATGACGGCGCAGCGGCCGCGCGCAAGGCTGTGCGCGCTCTCCGTTGAAGCCTTCGGTCAGGGTTTTGTCCAATAATCAAAAACAGCGACTTTGTCTATAACGGGCGTCAGCAACTGCCCGAATTCTTGATGTGCAGGATGCGGTAAATAATCGTCGCGATCAGTCTCGGAATTGAATGTCATAAAGAATAAATGGGTGTAGCCCTGATCCAAATTTTCAGGGCTCACATTGGTTCCCCATTCAAAGTCGCGGATGAGTCCTGTTGCGTCGGGTAATCGGCAAAAAGTCGTTTCTATGGAGCGCACTTGCTCCGCCGTCACGTCATCCTTAAACTTCAACAACACGACGTGACGCAATACTTGGGCGGGAAGCTCTTCTGTCTGTATTGCACGTATCGCACCTTGAAAAACAAGAAGAAAAATCACGAGCGTAGAAAAGAAAATTAGGTATTTCATATTGATTTGCATGCTCTGTCTCCATTTCCCTTATAACGAGGAAGGGTGAAAGAAGAAGGATCGATTCCACTTCTCCAAATTATTGTAGAGATCGACAAGAAGCTGTGAAGGGTGGCAGCTATTTTTTGCGTGATACACAAGCAATCGCCCAGTTCCCGTCATCAGGCGCATTTAAGGCTATGCTTTTGCCGCCTTTCACTTTTTGTTCTGCGCCCCAAGCGCCCGTATCAATATTAATCCAATACAGGGTGAACTTGCCTTTGGCAGCAGAAAGATCTAAGCTCACAGCGGCGCCGCCTGCGGGAAAATACAAGGCATAAGCCCGGCCCGGATCTGCGGCGGCATAGGCTTCGTTATCGTCGCGGTCTGACAATAACGCATTGGCAGGTTTCAACGTCCATAAGGGTATTTTTGATTCGAGCATCCGTGCGGCGCGAATCGCGGCCACTGCTTTATCGTTTAAGCCGATCCCCGCGTCAGGACGGTGGAAGCGCATAGACGCAGCGCCTGCCAATAGGTGCCTCCAAAACCGCTCAATACCGTCTTGGTCTGTATGCCCGAATTTATTGCCGTCAGCGCCGTAGGTTTTGGTCGTATTCATGGGACGCGGCAGGGACGATAAGTATTCACGGACATGCAAAAAATTATCCCAATGTTCCTGTCCCGTTTTATGGTTGTTCTGGGAGACATCAACAAAATCATATAATTCTGGGTGGTCGAAAGTGCGTTTGTGCATGGAGGATGTCAAATCCCATTTGTCCCACATTTCGGTGAGATAAACCCGTTTCCCCGCTTTTTCTGCACGTTCTCTTATGAATTTTGCCCAGTACTGACCCCATGCTTCGTCGCCGTTGGTCTCATTATCCATGCAGTAGAGGACATGATCATATTTCAACGAATGCTCCAACATTTTTTCGACAAAACGTTGTTGATAAGGAAGCAATACGGTATTGTTTTGCTGCTCAGGGGTGGTAAAGAAAAAGGGCTGTCTGTTTCGGCCGGGATGATCGGGATAGTGGTCGTCCAGTCCCGATTCTTCACCGGTATAGTTAATATTGTTGGTCGGATTGTAGGGATGAATTTTCCAGCGGTTGCTGTTGCCGCTATCGGTAAAGTCAAAGCGGTCCCAGACTTCAATCTGTACAAAAATGGAGCGCGCGGCCGTTTCGCGAAGCATGCACTCGAAGCGATCCCAATAGGCATCGTTCCACTGCATCAAATCATAGCTGCCATTCTCCAATTGTTTGTAGGCGTAAATTTCCCATTCCCCGTCTTTTCGATCGCTCATGGTATTACGGATCACGTTACCGCCCGCTTCGGCCAGTCGATCTAATTGAGGGATGAGTTTTGCTTCGGGCCACTGAAACAGATTGTCATCATCGCTGCCTCCCAACAACAAAATGGGTTTATCGTTCCAGCTCCAGTAAAAGGGGTTTTCTACCCAAGGTTTTAAGGGTGCATCAACATCCGCTAGCGCCATGTGTGTTCCCGAGGCAACAACAACGATACCGACCAACAAGACAGGAAAGATCATTCGACACAAGTGATGCACTTGCCCTTTCAACGGATTAGAATACTCTTTTTGAGACGCCTTGAGTTTCATCGCCTTTTCCTCCAAATGAATTGTAATTAACATATTCTTTTTATTGAGATCGCTACGTCTTTTTTCTTTCTAGAAAAACGGTGATCGAAAGCCTATATGGATACGTTAAACCTATCAAAGGTGATCCATTCTTTGCAACCATTACAAGAAGATTAATTGGGAGCGCGGTCTTACTGGGTTTGCCGCCCCCAGCGGCGCATTATGAAGCCTGTAGAGGCTTCATTTTTTATGCAAACATTTTAATGGTGGAAATAGACCGACAAAATTTGAAACAATGAAAATCTAGATTATTTTAATGCCGATGTTAGAAAAGGGCGGCATTAGATTGCACCCAACCAAATGAAAGGAACGTACAACCATGTCTAAAATTCCGAAACTATTCGTGGTAATGATGGCGCTGGCGCTGCTTGTACAAGGCGTCTCTTGGGCGGCGGATCAAGTAGAGCTCAAAACAGAAAACATTATTTTTGTGATGGTAGATGGACTGCGGTGGCAAGAGGTCTTTACCGGTGCGGAAGAAGCCCTCTTAGATCCGAGAGGCAAGTTGGACGCAAATGACCGTCTCCGTCAAGCCTATTGGCGCCCAACACCGGAAGCCAGACGTGAAGCGCTCATGCCCTTTTTATGGCAAGTTATTGTGAAAGAGGGCCAACTCTTCGGGAACAAAGATAAGGGCAGCATCGCACAGCTGACCAATGGACTTAACTTTTCGTGTCCTTGTTATTCGGAGCTCTTCAGCGGATTTGTTGATCCCAAGATTAACAGCAATGCTAAGATCCCCAATCCAAATATTAATGTTCTGGAATGGCTGCACAACAAAGAGGCCTATCACGGCAAAGTAGCCGCCTTTGCGGCATGGGATCTCTTCCCTTATATATTAAACCGCGACCGCAGCGGTCTCCTCGTGAACGCCGGCTATGAACCGCTTACAGAAGTACCCTTGACGCCCGTCTTAGAATCACTCAATCGTATGAAAAACGAGGTGATTCGTCGGTGGCAAGGTGAACCCTTCGATGTTTTGACCTTCGAAACCGCCTACGAATACTTTAAAGTACACCAACCCAAAGTGTTCTATCTCTCCTTTGGCGAAACCGATGAGTGGGGTCACGCCGATCGTTATGATCTGTATCTTGAAGCCGCTCTGCACGCTGATAACGCGTTAAAAATTATTTGGGAAACAGCCCAATCCTTGCCCCAATACAAAGACAAGACCACCCTTATTTTTTGCTGTGATCATGGGCGCGGCAATGGCCGCATTGAATGGCGCAGCCATGGAGAAGATATCCGAGGTTCTGAAGATATTTTCTTGGCCTTCATGGGACCTGATACCGAAGCTTTGGGCGAACGCACAGATTGTGACCCCGTTTCATTAAATCGCATTGCCGCCACATTGGCCGCACTTTTGGGAGAAGACTATTGCGCTGATGTACCGCAAGCAGGCAAAGCCATTGAAGACGTCATCGGGATCAAATAACTCTAGTCCTCCCCTTTAAAGTTATTTCTTTTGTTTAACAATAGGTGAACCGGTTGAAGTCGAAAATGCTTCCGCCGGTTCACTTCTTTTGCATGTAAAATTTTTGCGCAGACTAAAGAGAGAAATTCCGAAAAATAGAAGCGAATCTCTTCTATAAGGTCTTGACTGTATTTTAAAAATACGCTAGTATTTTATTCACACATTGTCCGCCTCGCTAATTAAGTTTGTGTACACAAGGGCTGTTTCAACGTATGGCGGCAATACCCTAGTTCCGCATTTCTTGGTCTTGCAGTGGATAAAACGCGTAATAAGCCATTCAAGCAAATCATTAAGATTGGAATGTATATGAAGCTCTTTCATTGTTCAAAACTATTGCTCTTCATCATGACGGTACACTTTCTTTCAGCTGCCGCCTTTGCTTCAGGGGAAGAGGCACTGATTGGCCGTCCCGTAAAGGTCGCCGCCGCCGCGATTGGGTATCACGGCGCTTACACGGAAAAGATGGAAATGGCAACGCAGTACCTCCATGCTGCAGGCAAGGCAGGCGCAGATATTGTTTGTTTGCCCGAAGAGTTTAGCGGAGGCGCTCCCGAAACCATCCCCGGACCGACGACGGAGGTCGTCGCCGCTTTGGCAAAAGAATACGGTATGTATGTGATCTGTCCGCTCCTTGAAGTACACGAGCAAAGCCATTACAACACAGCTGTGTTGATTGATCGTCAAGGCGACATTGCGGGGCAATACCGAAAAATATTCGTGGTATGGACTGAAAATGCCTATAGCGGCGAAGCGCGGGTTCCCTATTTCGATACGGATTTTGGGCGTATCGCCCTGTTAAATTGTTTCGACCTTAATTTTCCGGAATTGTGGCTGGAAGCTTCGAACAAAGGCGCGGAAATCGTATTTTGGCCCAGCGCCTTCGGCGGAGGCTTTCCCCTGAGCGCCTATGCAGGCATTCACGCTTACTACGTCGTGTCCGTAGGCGACGGCGATTTTTACGATATGACAGGGGAGCCTATTCCCCCGGATACAGTTCCTTTGGACAAGCTAAATATCGCCACCTTAGATCTTGACCGCAGCCTAGTTCATAAGGATTATAATCGGGATAAGGTGGCGGCACTGCTGGAGCGTTATCCTCAAGAAATAACCATGGAACGAGACTGGCATCCTGAAGGCTGGTACATGCTTCGGGCGCTTCAACCAGGCATCCGTGTTCGTGACCTGTGCAGGCGTCATAACATCGAAATGCTCCGGGAGTATCGGCTCCGCAGCCGTGAACAAGTCAACGAATTGCGTGATGCCCATCTGCCTATCGCCGCGAACAGCGACGGTGTACCGATCAAAGACGCGGCATGGTTTGACGCAAAAACTAACGATGCAACCACTTTGCGAAATCGCGTCTTTGCCGCACAACTGACGGACGCGTGGAAACGCAATCATCCCATGCCGCCCTTGAGCGCGGTACATCCCGAAGCAGGCTGGGACGATGCCTACGCCATTCAACGTCTTTTTGTCGAAAGACTTTGCGGTCTTGAAAAGCTTGCCGGTTACAAAGCGGCAGGCGTGTCGGCAGACGATGACCTCCACCCGCTTGTTGCCGTTATACCCGATGCAGTGGACTATGATCCCACACGGGAATTTGTGTTGGATTTGGAAGACGGAGCGCCGCGCCACATCGAAACAGAAATCGGATATCATTTTGGCAAAACCATTCGTGAAACCGTTGATTCTGTCGACAAGCTGCGCGATTATGTGTCGGCTATCTCCGCTGTCATTGAATTGCCGGGAGCAGCGGTGGAAACCTATGGGCCAACGACAGAAATTGACCTCGTGGCTTGGAACATAAACGGAAAAACCATGCTTGTAGGGCCGAAACATGATCCCAACACCATTGATCCTGATGCCGTAGCGATTCAGCTCAGCTTGGATTCCTCTGTGATTAATGAGGCGCGAGGCGACATGACCGCCCACGGGCAATGGCTCACCTTGCTGAAAACGGTGAACCATTTGATTGCCCAATCCTATGTTATTGAAGCAGGGCAGATCATCTCTAATGGCGCGCTCGGAAAAATTAACAAGGCCCGGGCAGGTCTGTATCACGCCGACTTTGGCGCACTGGGTCAATTGAAATTCAGTGCCCGTTAAGTATTTAGAGGAATCGGTTACCTTAGCCATCCTGGTGAATAAACTTATCTTGAAGAACTCGGTTATAGTAGGATATACTTTAAAATGTATGCCATAAGGCAGGAAGCTTCCCTTGTTCGTTCGAGCAGGAAAAATATTATGACAATACCTTTGTTATTGGAGGAACAGGCCCGGCAGGCACCTGACCGGGTCATGATTATTTATGGTGCTGAAGAAATTACCTACCAGTCTATGTATGAACGGGCCGGTAGTGTAGCAGCCAATTTGAAAGCCGCAGGTATCCGCGAAGGCGATAAAATCGCCATTATGATGGATAACTGTTTGGAATATCTTTATTGTTTTCTTGGCTTTGGGCGTATCGGCGCGATCATGGTGCCGATTAATCCCGCATTAACCCAAGAAGAATATAGCTATGTCATTGGCCATTCTGAAGCACGGGCTCTTGTGGTACGGGCCGAAACACTTGCTCAAATGGGCGATGTGAAAAGCAAAATCCCACAGATCGAATTCATCTATGTGGTAGGTGACTCTGAAGACGCAAACACCCTTCCTTTCGATTCTTTGTTGCAAGAAAAAGAAATACCGGCGATTGTGGTAGATGAACAGAGCGATGCTGCGTTGATCTATACGTCGGGTACGACAGGCAAACCTAAGGGTGTCATCTTAACCCATGGCAATTACCTCTGGGATGCTCGCGCCATTTCTCGGTCGAATCGCCTTTCGAATGCAGACAAATTTTTGTGTCTCCTCCCCCTCTTTCATGTCAACGCACAAGTTGTCTCTATCCTGACGCCCATGCTGATCCCAGCGTCTATCGTTTTGGTTGGCGGAGCCTTTAATCCTTTCGGAATTCTCCACCAAATCAAAGAGCATGGCATCACAACCATGAGCGCTGTACCCACTGTTTATGGAATATTGACGCGTCTGCCTAAAGCCTGCGCAGAAGATGTAAAGTCTATCCGCTTCTGGGTGTCCGGCGCCGCTCCGATGACCAAAGCCATCTATGATGAAGTGATGCGCGTATTTAATAAACCGTTGACTATGGGATATGGATTAAGTGAGGCTACCTGCGCCAGCGCTGTTGCCGACCACGAAGATCCCATACGCTGGAATTCTTGCGGACCGGCGCTGCGCTATACGACCATACGAATCGTGGATAAAGAAGGGAAAGATGTACCCACGGGAGAAGTAGGCGAAATTTTAATTTCCGGGCCAACGGTCATGAAAGGCTATTACAAGAATCCGGAAGCAACGGCGGAAGTGCTCAAAGATGGCTGGCTGAAAACCGGTGATCTGGGACGTTTCGACAGCGAAGGCTACCTCTATATTGTGGATCGTGTGAAAGACATGATCATTCGCGGCGGCATGAACATCTATTCGGCACAGGTCGAACAAATCATCGCCGCGATGCCGCAAGTGGCAGACGTTGCTGTCATCGGCGTGGATGAACCCACTTGGGGTCAGGAAGTGCTTGCCGTGATTCAACTCAACCCCGACCACAATTTGGAAGAAAAAGAAGTTATTTCCTATTGTAAGCAACGACTTGCCGCCTACAAATGCCCGCGCTTTGTACGTTTCCTTGACATTTTGCCCAAAACAGCCATCGGTAAGGTGCGCAAACACGAATTGGCAGAACAATTTAATGACATTGCGATCAAACGCCGCAAATAAGAATTGAATAGGTCATCCGTTGATTTTGGAGCTTCTTCCTAGCGTAACAGGCAACAAGCAAAGCAACCTTCGGCAGGTCTCGGTATAAAAAAAAGCCAGCCGTGAATGGGTTTTATACTTCAAGAATAATTTTCGGGTCGACATTTCATATCGTCTTTAGCGATCATAAATCTTGGCGTAAAATAATGACACCGAAAAGGATTACAAAGCGTCTTATATACAGTCATTGGGGATTTCGACCGGAGATTCCCTTTCATTTACTGTGAAACCGTCGGTGGGAAAAAGGGACCCTGTCCCCAACCACAGCACAAACAAAACAACCAATTGGAGAAAACAACATGGGAAAAATCTTGAATAATCGAAAGCACGTTGTTTGGCTTTTAGGGCTTATGATCGTGGCAGGCGCAGTTACTGCCCAAGCCGTCACCATTAATGAATTATTAGCCTTCCAACCTGCCGGAACGCAATTGGCTTTAGGCTTTCCAAGCATTGCTGACGTGGAAAAAAATGCAAGTCCGATTCTTGATCTTCCTCTGCCCTATGTTGAGCGTGTTTCGACCGTCGCCACTATGCTCGGCAGTGATACTTTATCTGAAGGACTTGCCAAATGCGGTGTGAATGTCAACGCCCCCGCCGTCGCTTTTCTGCACTATAAAAACGATGACGATGTAGCAGGTGCTGTGGTCTTGACCATTGATGATGCCGATGCGCTCAATGAAACCTTGTCTTTCCTTCTTGGCGGCATGGGCGAAGAAATCGCCTTGCCCAACGACATTAGCGGGCACTACAGTCCCGATCAAAAAATTAGTTTCTTTTTACGGGACAACAAATTTTTCCTTGCCTCCAACAAAGAGCTGGTTGAACAATTGGCAACGCGCACCAGTAATCCCGCCGTGGTCAAGTATGGTAAAGAAGGCAACAAAGACGAAGTGGTCGCTTTGACCCGATTTGACATTATCGAAGAAAGCGGTCTGCTAACCGATATCGCCGCTTTGGGAATGTTCCAGCCCCTGATGGATACGTTAAAAGAATTCTCCGATGAAGTGTTAGTTGCCATTGGAGAAAAGGCGGGCAAAGCCTATGTCCGCTTGGCAGCCCACGATATGAGCGATGCGCCTTTGACCGCACCGGCACCTTTAAAATTGAATGAATTTTTGGATCCTCAAGCGCCGGTAGCCTTAAACTTACGTCTGACTCCCGAGCTTATCAATGTCATCTCCATGACCTTGATGAAAAATGAAGATTTCCGGCAAGCAGGCGGCTATCTTCGTATCGCTTCCGGCATGTTGGACGACGAATTGGCGATTAGTTTTTCTGGCATGAAAAACAAAAAGATCCCCGAAGCCATTATTGCGGTCAACGCCAAGAATAGTGAAGGCATTCCTAACCTCTTGAAAATGTTGGCGAAAATCGAGGAGCCCAGTTATAAATTTGGCGACAATGACGTCTATGTTTATGCCAACGTTAGCGATGATACCGACTTGCATCTTGGCTTAGCCGATAAGACACTTATTGTGACGCCCGACAAAAATATACTTGAAACCGCCATGGGCCGCGTTGATGCGGGAGCAGGCGAATCCGGCATAAATGCAGAAGTCCTCAATCAAGGAGTCTATGGATTCCTCACGATTGACGGTTCCAAAGCAAGCGATTCCTTGGCTGATTTAATCCCTGCCAATTTTGACTTGTCTAAAGTGCAACTGAATCTCACGTTGGGTATTGACGGCTCATGGCGTGAGATCATGTTATCCACCCCTGCCGGATTTAATGGTATCGCCTCAATTATTGAAGAAGTCATGTAATCTAGACAGTATCTGCTGAAAAATACGGCTGCCGGTGAATAACAAGTCCCGTTGTTCACCGGCAGTTTTGCATAGAAAATCGGATTCGTATAAAAGTCAAGGATTCGTTTTCTTTCCGGCAGCAATGACTTTTAATTCCCGTTTCAGTATTTTTCCGGTAGGCCCTTTAGGCAGCTCCTTCATAATCTCAATTTTTTTGGGCAGCTTATATTTTGCAATGCGCTGTTGAAGATATTCTACGAGCTCTTCGGGGATAATCGTCTCCCCGTCGATAGGGGAAACGAAAGCCATCACCTCTTCACCGCGTGCGGGATCGGGAACACCAACCACAGAAGTTTCGAGTACTTTGGGATGGGCGTACAAAACTTCCTCAATTTCACGAGGATAAATGTTCATGCCTCCTCGGATAATAATATCTTTTTTGCGGTCTACAATATAAAAGAAGCCGTCTTCGTCGAAGTATCCGACATCGCCTGTGTGAAACCAGCCCGCTATTATGGCATCCCGCGTCGCTTGGGGGCGGTTCAAATACTGTTTCATAACATTGTGACCCCGTATAATAATTTCTCCCACATCATTAACATTCCCGAAGGAACCATCATCGCGTTTGATACGCATTTCCACGCCCCAAATGGGCTTGCCTATGGAGCCAACACGTACGTCCTCTCCTTCCTGTGTAAAGGACGCTACGGGGCTAGTCTCTGACAATCCGTATCCTTCCAAAATCGTGATGCCATAACGTTCTTGAAAGCGCCGGTGGGTATCTTCCGGCAAGGCGGAGCCACCGGATACGGCAAGCCGCACCTGTTCAAAATTTTGTGTTGCGCCGTCATTGGTATTCAACAAGAAGAAATACATGGTGGGTACCATGGTGATAATCGTCACCTTATCACGGGCAATCACCTGCAAGACTTTTTGTGTTTCAAAGCGCGGTACCATGGTCATGGTCGCGCCGCCCAATACGGAGGCGTTCATTAAGCATGTCTGACCAAAAGAATGAAATAAAGGTAAGGTGACCAAAACGATGTCAGAAACGCTCATCTTCATAATCTGGTGACAGGCATAGTAGGCGTTTAAAAACATATTGAAGTGAGTCAATTCTGAGCCTTTAGGCGCGCCTGTTGTTCCCGACGTATATGAGGATAACAGCCGTATCATCAGGCATGGTTTGGACTGTATCAAAGGTAGGCGCTGCCTGCATCACTGCCTTGGTAAAATTTTCTCCCACCACAGGATCCCCCAGTTCATGGGGCGCTGATACGACGAAAAAATCTTTGCAAGATTCCGCGCCCAGAAAAGCTTTACGCGCTTCCTCTTCAAACATCTCAAAAGCGAAAAAGGCTTTCGCGCCGGAATCAGTTAGGTAGTGTTCAATTTCCTGATGCTGGTACAAAACATTAACAGGAACAACCGCCGCGCCTGCATGGAGGATTCCGTAATAGATGGCAGGAAAGTGGGGCGTATTAGGAATCATCATCGCCACCGTATCCCCGCGACGGATCCCTTTGGACTGCAATACATTTGCGACACGACGGGCAAACTCAGCCAAATCGTGCCACGATAAACGGACGTCATCCAAAATGACGCCTGTATTGTTGGGATAACGATTGGCAACGACATCAAGATAGTGGGCAAGATTCAACATACGCTACTCCTTCCATTATTGTGTTAACACTTGTCTTTATCGAAACCCATTCATTGCGTGATCAAGTGTATCTTCTTCTGACTTAATTCCGCAAGTCATAATAAGATTTTAAAACAGTTCTTCATCTACACCACAGATCATAATATAACCCTTTCTGTCATTTTTTACAACGAGTCTATTCAATAACGAACCTTTGCGTAGGTCACAGAAAGCCTTTTAGGCGTAGGTGTTAGAAATGGAAAGGTCGCCAGAGCTTTCATGGAATCTCCGGTAAGATCCCTATGACACACGCTTTTGGAGGTGGACTGAAGTCTTGACATTCAATTCTTCGCTGAGCTAAAAATGATGAATATCGGATGGGAAATAGGATATAGTCGTCTTCGAATTATGCGTTGAAAGGCAGTTTTTTTATGAACAATAACGCGCCAGCCTGAGTTCATGACTAAAGCGACTCGGAACGTGATGATTCTTTGGTCAAGCAAGGAAGGCGACTTAGATGTCACGACTCAATGATTCTTCTCGATAATAATGATCCCAAAAGCGCCAAGATTTCCAAATGACTACGGTTCTTTTTTTCTGATGGAACCGCTTCCGGGTCGATGAATCATCCCTCATACGCCGCCACGCTTGATCTGCGATTCTTGTTCTTCTTTGCCTTACCATGACAGCATATTATATGCTCTTATGGACTTATCTTGGCGTAAGGGTTGGCGCCTTGCTCAATATTTTTAGACTATAGAGAAGCGTGGGCAAACAAGTCATGCACACACGACTGCGGGCAACATTTTTTTGATTGTCATACTACCTTTTTAACCTTCAATTATTTGTCAATTCAAAGGATTGCATGATAAGCTAAGCCAATGAATAAAGAAATTTCTACAGAATCTGTACCCGAAGTAAAGCGCCGGGGCTGTCTTGGTATATTCATGACGATTATGCTCGTCGTTGCCGCCTTGTGGGGCATTGGACTGGGCTGGTTTGTCTGGCTGATTAATGATACACGCCATAATGTTTCCCAGGTATTGGCCGACTTTCGGCCTAAAGTGGGCACTCGAATTTATAGCAGCGACGGTCAATTAATCGGCGAATTCTCAATGGAAGAACGGCATCTGGTACGCCTGAATGATATTCCTCTCTTTGTGCAAAAAGCCTTTATCGCCACAGAAGACGGCTTATTCTACGAGCATAAAGGCGTGCGGCCCGATGCCATTTTAAATTCCATTTTATATATGGTTCAGACGGGGAAAATGCGCGGCGGCAGTACCATTACGCAGCAGGTGGTTCGCAATGTGGAAGATCTGCAAGTTGGCCAGGAGCGAACGTATGCGCGTAAATTGCGTGAGGCTTTGGTATCCCTGCAAGTGGAACGTGATTTTACAAAGGATGAGATTTTAGAGCTCTATCTCAACCAAGTTTTCCTTGGGATCAGTGCCTATGGCGTGGAAACGGGAGCGCAGCAGTATTTCGGAAAACATTGCTATGAATTAAGCTTGAGCGATGCCGCCACCTTGGCAGGAGTGAGCCGCTGGCCCAATTCCAATAATCCCAAAAACAACCCAAAGATCGCGTTGAGTCGTCGCAATACCGTGTGGGGTCAGATGTTGGAAAATAAATTTATCACCCAAGCCGAATATGAAGAAGCGCTGCAGGAAGATATGCTCGCGTCGGTACGACGGCGTGAACCGGATAGTGCATTAATTGACTATTCCGTCCGCGGTCGTTTCCGAGCTCCCTACTTCGTGGAAGAAGTACGCCGTTTCATCTTAAGCCAATATAAATCGGAACAAGTTTTTGGTGACGGACTTGAAGTATATACCACGGTTGATATGCGTCTTCAGGAAATTGCGGAGCGTGTCATGTTGGATGCGCTGGAAAGCTTCGACATGCGCTTTGGTAAAAACCGCAAAGATAAAGACGGTAATTCCATGCCCGTTTCCGGCGCCTTGGTCTGTATTGATAACCGGCCTCCCTATCGCGGTCAAGTACGCGCCATGGTAGGCGGCCGCGATTTTTTACTTGAAAAATATAATACCGCCACGCAGGCACGTCGCCAGCCGGGATCAAGCGTGAAACCTTTCGTGTGGGCGGCAGGCATCGCTTCAGGAATGACCCCATCCACCATCGTTGTGGACGCTCCCTTTTCTCGGCGAACACCGGCAGGGGTCTGGTGGACACCCAAAAATTTCGGCGGATCATTCAGCGGCGCCGTCCCCATACGCTACTCCTTAGAAAAATCGATCAACATTGTATCGGTGAAGATTGCAGATCAAGTGGGCACATCGATGGTCCGCTCCTATTTACAACGCTGCGGCGTACCCACAGACGTTGAGGGACTTACGATAGCCTTGGGATCAGGTGAGGTCACACCCCTGACTCAATGTGTAGCCTATTCTGTCTTTGCTAATGGCGGCATGCGTTACGATCCTATTTTGGTGACCGACATCCAAGATGCCGATGGTATACAGCGCTATAATTACCGAGATTTTGCACGCTCGGAACAAGCCATGGATCCGAAGGTCGCCTATGTGCTCAACAGCATGTTGCAAGGAGTCTGCCGCACGGGAGGCTATTATCCTACCGGCTGGCGCGCCCATGTTCTAGAACGTCCTGTAGGCGGTAAAACAGGCACGACGAATGAGAGCCGCGATGCTTGGTTTTGTGGTTTCACCGCTGACTATACAACCGTGGTTTGGGTTGGCTACCGGGACAACCGCTCTTTAGGCAGCGGTGCCGATGTAACAGGCGGACGATTGGCTTGCCCCATTTGGGTTGATTTTATGCTGGAGGCAGAACAGGATCTGCCTGTAGAAGACTTTGAAGTGCCGCCGGGCATTGAATTTTTCTCTATCGACCGAAGAACCGGCAGACGAGGCGGCAGCTATCGCGAAGCGTATATTGCCGGCACGGCACCGCCTGCCTATGTGCCCCCTCCCCCACCTTCTCCCACGAACCAAGAAGCGGGTGCCGATGCGCCTGCGCCGCCTGCGCCTGCCCAGGAAGCGCCCCCATCCGGAGAATCAGACACTATAGAAGGGTGACGGCCATGGTCGACTGTTGATCCAATGCTTTTTGTCTTATCTCCCAAGACGCAGGCGCCGACTGCTTTCGTGGAGAATGGTCGTGATGACCCCACTGCATACAGGAGTATCCGACATGAAACACCGTGTAGAAAAAGATAGCTTGGGAGAAATACAGGTTCCTGCAGATCAATATTTTGGCGCACAAACCATGCGCGCTCTCGTTAATTTCCCTATAGGCAAAGAACGGATGCCCCTTGAGGTTATTCACGCGTTGGCATTGATCAAAGCAACAGCAGCAGCGGTCAACGAAGAATTGGGGCTTTTACCTTCATTGCTTTCAAATGCGATCATCATCGCTGCTCGGGAAGTATCATCAGGAAAGTGGGACGACTCTTTCCCGCTCTCCCTTTGGCAGACCGGCAGCGGTACGCAATCGAATATGAACGTAAACGAGGTCATCGCGAACCGTGCCATCGAATTGCTGGGCGGCGAGCTCGGGAGTAAAACACCGGTTCATCCCAACGACCATGTAAACATGAGCCAATCATCGAATGATGTTTTCCCGACAGCCATGCACCTTGCTGCGGCCAAACAGTTGGTGGACAGATTCATCCCGCAGCTAGACTTGCTGGGTCAAAGCCTGCGTGGAAAAGCCCAAGAATTTGAGAAGATTATAAAAATCGGGCGAACCCACCTGATGGATGCAACCCCATTGACCTTGGGTCAAGAATTTTCGGGATATGCACAGCAAATGACCAACAATTGGGAGCGTTGCAAGGCATGTTTGCCCGCCTTATTCGAACTTGCCATTGGCGGCACCGCGGTGGGAACGGGATTAAACGCACCTTTAGGTTTCGATCAGCGCATGGCTGAAGTACTTGCTGAGGAACTGGCTTTACCCTTGATACCTGCCCCCAACAAGTTTGAAGCCCTTGCCGCCCATGATGCCTTGGTCACGATACACGGCGCGTTAAAAACCACAGCCGTGTCGCTCTTGAAAATCGCCAATGACATTCAGTGGCTTGCCAGCGGTCCGCGCTGCGGTATTGGTGAACTGTGTTTGCCGGAAAATGAACCGGGCTCCTCGATCATGCCGGGCAAAGTTAATCCTACCCAATGCGAGGCACTTACCATGGCGGCGGCGCAAGTCATGGGCAACGATGTGACGGTCACCATTGCCGGCGCATCAGGCAACCTTGAATTAAACGTCTATAAGCCGGTGCTCATTTACAACGTATTGCAGTCCATTACCTTACTTGCCGATGCCATGGAATCGCTTCGGATACGCTGTGTCGATGGCATAGAACCCAACAAAGAGCGTATTCAAAAACATCTGGACAGCTCGCGCATGCTGGTCACTGCACTGAACCGTGTATTGGGATATGATAAGGCAGCCGCCATCGCCAGACACGCCTATGAGGAAAACATAAGTTTGCGTGACGCCGCAGTGACTTTGGGTTTATTGGGTGGGGAAGAATTTGACAGACTCGTCCGCCCCGAAGAAATGATTAGCCCCAAAGCGATCGATACGGACCAATAGGGGGGTCGCTTAATCTTCAAACACTTTGGGATCGATAGAAGCACTGACAGCCAGCAAGATTGAACCGATACCGGTAAACACGGAACCGACGATGGTCAAAATGGTTGAAGTGCTCATCGCCTGTTTGGGGTGAGCAGAACGTAGCGTAGTTGTTTTAATGTGTTTCATTTTTTTAAACTCCTCGGAGATTGTAATTTTATTCAAAGGCAGAAAGCTATATTTTGATTACAATACATATGATACACGGAAAAGTTACAAAGCCTCAATACGGATCACTATTATGAAGTCCCTTATCCTCGCTTCGGGCTCTCCCCGACGTCGTGCGCTCCTAGACGATCTTGGCCTATCTTATCAGGTTCAAGCTCCCATGATAGATGAAAACGACGTGGGTGAATGTCCCGAGGACATTGTCAAAACAAATGCCAAACGTAAATGTGCGGCAGTGGCGTCTACAGCAGCAGCAGATACCCTTGTCATTGCTGCTGACACCCTCGTTTTTTTAGGCAATGAAGTATTGTCTAAGCCTGTAGATTTAGACGATGCACGGCGCATGCTAAGCCTGTTGTCGGGAAAAACTCACGAGGTAATTACGGGCGTCGCACTTTGTGATACTGCGACAGGGCAGGAAGTACAAGGTTCTGAAACAACGGCTGTTAGTTTTCGGCTTTTGAACGAGGCGGAGATTGAGCATTTTGTGAAGGCAGTCTCCCCCCTGGATCGTGCCGGCGCGTATACAGTGGATGGTCCCGGCAGTCTGCTGGTCTCACGCTACGAAGGATGCTATCTCAATGTGCTCGGATTGCCCATCGTGCGTCTGGATACGTTGATGCGCCAATTAGGGATGACCCTCTTCGACTATATGAACCCTGAAAAGGCACGTTTTTTATAAGCGATTCCTGTGTATGCTTAGGATTCGCCCTCTCTCGGCGCCGCGCCGTCGCGTCTTCCCCGTTGACCTTCTCGTCTCGGCGGGCCGCCTTCGCCCCGGGGACCGCGCCTGTTGCCGCGTCGCGGCGGAGTCCATTCTTCACGTACGCCGGGTGTTTTATACCATTGAATGCGAGGCCGGGCAGTGCCGAAACCTTCGACACGCTCCGAACGCAAGAGGCCCAAGGGCACATCGTCGGCATCAACGATTTCCGCCTCAATAACAAACACTTTATCCGGCCGTGATTCAAAACGCTCAAACTTTTTGACATAACCGCCGTGAGCGATTAATTCATCGAGGTCATTGAAGGTTTGCATGGCTTTGCGTTCCTCTTCTGACGGACCGCAACCGACCAAGACCATAACCAAGAGCAAAATCATCGCTCCCGCAAAGAGCTTATACTTAAGCATGATACTGTTCTCCTCATTCTTCGGCATATTAACCCCGACTGCGATCCAGCATAGTACCCAAGAACAACGCCATTCCCTTATTCACCGGCGCTTCACGGGAAGGGTACAAAAGGAAATCAACATGACCATCCATATACAGGACATTGCAGCCGCCGGGAACATGGTTGAAATAGCGCACATTGGTGGACAGGGCGTCAAACATGACCCATACATGACTTTGCGCGATAGCCCCGCTTTGCGGATTGTTAATATCGGTAATTAAAAATCGCTCGATTCCTTCACTTAATCTATAAATCGTTTTACTGCCGCCGTTGCCCATGGGCATCAACCCGCTTGAAGTGGAAAGAGAATCAACTTCTTTATCCGTATCGACCACTTGAAAAGAAGCAACATAGGGATCTTCCCCGGCCAGGCGGCGGGTCAAGACTTCTTGAACCGTGGACAATAACAAAGAAACGAACTGGTAGGGACCGGTAGCATGGGGATCATCCAAGATAAAACGGTTGGACACTTGCGGGATCATTCCCATGAGATCATTGAGTGCAATAAACGCTTCAGGCGGCATGTTATCTCCGCATTTATCCAGCAAAAAGCCCAGATACGCATAACTCGTGTCGATCCGATCGGGTTTGTCATAAATATTCCAGTCGCCATTTTCATCTTTAAAATCGTCTACGGAACTGGTAGCATCAGAAGGACAAACAGCGATGGCAGGATCGTTGAAATAGTCGGGATAAATAGAACTGACCATGGGTCCGATGGCAATGTCCGCGGAAAAATTGGAATGGGCGCGGAATTGCATGGGCGGATATTTATGCCCTTTTGATTCGTCGGCATAGAGCTTAAAAATAATGCCCCATTGTTTTAAATTATTTTGACAACTTTTCCTGCGAGCCGCTTCACGGGCACGGGAAAGAGCCGGCAATAAGATGGAGGCTAATATACTGATGATTGCTATTACCACCAGCAACTCAATGAGCGTAAATCCCTTTTTCCTGTAAATCATGATGCTTCCTTCCAATCAAGATTAATCTGTTCCATGAGCTGCGATGAAATACGTCATGCGCTTTACTTTTATAAATTCCACTGATTCCGATTCGTGATCTTTTAGGAAAACAGAATCTAAAAACATACAAGCTTGCTATTGTTTTGACTCTTTCAAAATTCCATATGTTTCACCAAAAGTAAATCGCTGTTTTTCTGAAAATTGTAGAACACACAAAAGAGGATGCAAAAACAATCTTTTATTTTTGCGTTTATTGTTTGAAGAGAAAAAATGTTTTACAATGATTTAAGTTAGCGGTTTTTAAGCAGATTCAGGAATAGATTGGTTCTCCACTTTTTCCCTAAGGAGATAAGCCATGTACGTACCCACCCGCATTTTTTTAACCCATGGTGTTGGACGTCATCGGGAACGCCTTTCCAGTTTCGAACTGGCATTGCGTGATTGCGGCATCGCCCAATTCAATCTGGTTCGCGTCTCCAGTATTTTTCCGCCGGGCTGCAAATTGGTCAAACCGGAAAAGGGTCTGGCGGAAATGAAAGCAGGACAAATTACGCATGTCGTACTAAGCGAATCAGCGACCAATGAACCGCGCCGTTTGATTGCCGCTTCCATAGGCGTCGCAGTGCCTCGTGATCCAAAGCAATTCGGATATCTCTCTGAACACCATAGCTGCGGGGAAACAGGCGACAAAGCCGGCGATTATGCAGAAGACCTTGCCGCGGAAATGCTCGCAACGGTTTTGGGCCTGGAATTTGACCCGGACAAAAGCTGGGATGAGAAACGAGACATTTGGAGCATTAGCGGCAAAATCATTCGTACAACCAATATCACCAAAGCCGCCCTGGGCGACAAAGATGGACGCTGGACAACGGTCATCTCGGCGGCGGTTCTGGTACCTTAAAACAATTGGACTGTTCAGATTTTTTACGCAGCCCATCATGGAGCAATCATGAGCCCACCCAAAAGCTATCGTTATATTTTTGGCCCCGTATTATCCCGTCGCTTGGGCAGATCCCTCGGACTGGATATTATGCCTTTTAAGACGTGCACCTACGATTGTGTGTATTGTGAACAGGGCAGAACGACCCTAAAAACAAGTGAACGGAAAAATTATGTGCCTGTGGAGGCACTCGTACAGGAAATGAAAGACTTTTTGGAAACGCATCCTGCGCAGGATTTCATCACCGTCTCTGCCTCCGGAGAACCTACCCTCCACACAGGGATCGGTCAAATTATAGATGCCATAAAAGCCCTCTCCTCTATCCCGGTTGCCGTCATTACGAATGGTTCGCTTCTTTGGGATGCAAAAGTACGTGCTGCCTTACAACATGCTGATTTGGTCCTGCCCTCGCTTGACGCAGGCAATGCAGCTCTTTTTGAAAAAATTGATCGGCCGGCGCCGAGCATCAGTTTTGATCAGATGGTTGACGGATTGATTGTTTTCCGCGAAAGTTTTATCAATACCATCTGGCTCGAGGTGATGCTTATCAATGGCGTAAACACGGCAGAAGAACAGCTTCGTGAAATAGCAGCAATCGCGCGGAGGATTCGACCTGACCGCATTCAGTTGAATACCATTGCACGCCCCCCTGCCCAGTCCTCGGCGAAAGCAGTTCCGTTTAAGCAATTACATGCGTTCGCCAAATTATTTGAGCCTAGGGCAGAAGTTATCGCGCCTTTCCATTCCGGCGACGAGCAGCCCGACTCGGAGGCGGACGAACTTTCCGTATTGAACATGATAAAACGGCGACCCTGCCCACCCCGTGAAATTGCCGCCGCTTTGGGCATTCATCCCCTCGAACTAACGAAACTCTTGCAGCACCTTGTGGATCGTGGGCTTATAGAAGAAATCCCTCATGCCGATGGCGTCTACTACAGTGCTGCCGGACTTTGAATGGCAGCCCATAAAACCAAGATTGAGGGTCAAGTTTGATTTGTTACGTAAAAATCAATTACTCTTATTACAATGATTCGGGTAATTCATAGTGTTTTTTGTCTTTAGGACTGCCCTGTGCCCCCGACCCAAAAATCCCTTTGAAAAGGTGTATTGAGGATCTATCGAAGACAATAGGAACGATGCTTCTCTAAAAGGTAAAACCATGCGTAATCCACTTGTTTATTTGATGGTTTTTCTGTTGATGGCCGTTACTGTTACCGGATGTAACACCTTGGCAAAACAACCCCAAATCACCCGAGCCTCTATTGAGCCTTCTTTATTGAGCCCGGGGGAATCTGCAGTGATTACGTTGACGGTGAAAGATCGTCACAAAATCGTGCATCGCATTGAAGGTATTGTTCTGGAAGATCCGCGTTTGACCTTTCGTCTCCGCGATGACGGGCAAACACCCGATGAAAAAGCCGGTGATAATGTCTGGTCCATGCGCGTTGACGTACCTTTCCAAGCCCCGCCCGGAGAATTTCGTCTGGAATTCACCGCCTTCGACGATCACGGAGCCCCCATTTCCATTCGTGATGAACACAGCCGTGTAATTCCTCTGCAACAGGTACTTCAAATTAAAATTGAATATCCGCCCCAATCATAATGTATTTTTTTTTGTTAGTCTCTTTGTTTTCGCCGCGGTGAGCGCTGTTGCTCAACCTAATGTACTCCTGCTGTCAGTGGACACCTTACGTGCCGATTTTTTGGGCTGTTACGGCTGTGAATGGAATACGTCGCCCCATATTGACGCCTTGGCGAAACAGGCGCTTCTCTTCGAAAATGCCTGCTGTGAAATGCCGCTGACTGCCCCCTCCTTTACAGCTATGCTGAGCTCTCGCTATCCGCGAATGACCGGTGTGATCCGCAATGGTATGCGGGTCGATGATAAGGTGCCGCTCATCACAGAAACCTTCAAAAAAGCGGGCTACTACACTTTTGCCGTGCAAAGCAACTGGACTTTACGGGCGCGGTTATCAGGATTAAATCGCGGCTTTGATTTTTACGAAGACCGTTTGGAACAACGGCGCTGGGGTATTTTCAACGGGGAACGGGAAGCGGAAGAGGTCACCCGTATCGCCCTTGAAGCGCTGGAGAATCGTCCTAAAGACAAGGCTTTTTTCGCGTGGATTCATTATAGTGATCCCCACGCCCCCTACCATTTCCATAGTACATTCAATCCCGGCGAGCGACGCCTGCGCCAAGTGGATCGCAAGACACAAACGCGCATCAAATACGCCTCTGAAGTCGCCTATACAGACCATCATATAGGCGTATTGTTGGCAGCCTTGCCCAAGGATACCCGGATCCTCTTTGTCGCTGATCACGGCGAGAATCTGCATGAACATGGATATTTGGGTCATGGCCGTCATCTCTATCAAGAAGGGCTCCACGTCCCTTTCATGATCTGTTCCGAGCAGGTTCAGCCGGGGCGCTGTTCCCTGGCGGTAACCACCATGGATGTTGGCCCTACCTTGTTGGGACTGGCGGGACTCCATCCCTTGGATTATGCCTTGGGTATGAATCTGATAGAAGCGCAGCCGCCTGCGGATCGCCCCCGGTTTATGGAAACTTATGGAGGCGCAGTTCCGAAACTTCCGGGCGCAAAAAAGATTCTATCCCAAACGAGCGCAATATTTCAGGCGGTCATCCGAGACAACTGGAAGCTTATACACCCCCAACAAGGGCCGATGTTGCTTTACTTTTTGCCTGATGATCCACAAGAGCGAAGCAATCTTTACGCGAAGAAAAGGGATGTCGCCTCCGAGCTGAAGGAACTTCTGGAACGGTGGGATACACATCATCCTAAGGGCAACGCTACAGAAGTAGAATTCAATACAGAGGACGTGGAAATGATGCGCTCTCTTGGGTATTTGAACTAATCCCGAATAGCTGCCTCAATAAGGGTTTGCATTATTTCTTCTATCTATGATAGGATTTGTGTCTAGGAGTGCGTAATTTCCGGGTCTATCTCCTATGGAGTCCCATAAACCCTTCAAAAGAGCACTTCGCATGTCTTTGTATCCAGATCATTCAAAAATTGAAAAGAGGTAGTGTATGGCTGCACGTAAAGTTTTTATTGCCGGCAATTGGAAGATGAATAAAATGGTTGAAGAGGCAGTCGCATTGGCGGAAGTCCTGAAAGCCCAAGTAGGTCGGGTCTCTGATCTTGATATGGCGGTATGTCCTACCTACACGGCATTATACGCCGTTGGCAAAGCGCTTGCCGGCTCCACGATACAGTTGGGAGCACAGGACGCGTACATCAAAGAAAGCGGCGCTTTTACCGGTGAAATCTCCCCGCAGATGTTGATTGATGTGGGATGCTCCTGGACCATTATCGGCCATAGTGAACGGCGCCATATTCTGGGCGAATCGGATAGTTTTTTAAATGAAAAACTGCGATTTGCCTTGGCAAGCAACCTTAATGTTATGTTTTGCATTGGTGAGACTTTAGACGAACGCAAAGGCGGTTCCATGGAAAAAGTTCTGGAACGTCAGGTTCTCGAAGGACTTAAAGGCTTAACCGCTGCCGACCTGGAGCGTGTGGTTATCGCTTATGAACCTGTCTGGGCTATTGGCACCGGCGAAACAGCCACTCCTGAACAGGCGGAAGAAACTCATGTCTTTGTTCGTAGTCTCATCAACAAATCTTTTGGCCCTGAAGCGGCTCAAGCACTACGCATTCAATACGGCGGCAGTGTCAAACCCGACAATGCACGGGATCTGATCGCATGTCCGAATATCGACGGATTTCTCGTTGGCGGCGCTGCGCTGCAAGCAGAAAGCTTCGCAGGAATTATCAACGCCTGTCTATAAGATCACTCAATGAATGGGCTGTCCGAAAGTAACCGGCACCATTTCTACAAAAAGGAATTTTGAGGGTATGTTAAACATTATTTTCAGTCTAAACACCCTGTGGTGGCTCTTTCTTTTGCTGTACATTCCCGCTTGTTTCGGGTTAATTATTATCGTACTGTTGCAAAAAGGTAAAGGGCAGGGATTAGCAGGAGCCTTTGGTATGGGTGGTGGTATTGATACCATATTCGGTCCCCGCTCCTCAAAGAGTCTCCCTCAAAAGATCACCTATGCATCTGCCGGTATTTTCATGATTCTTGCATTGGTCATGTCTATTCTTTCCGGTAAAGTGGGCAAAGAAGCAGCTCCCGAACTGGTGGAAGCAACTCCTACCATTTCCATGGAAGAACTTTGGGGCGAAGACGACGCCGCTGCCGGCGAAACGGCAACAACGGAAGACGTGAATGCCGTCACGATCGGAGATACGGAAGAAGCCGCTGCAGCTGTAGCTGATGACGCTGACGAAGCCGTTGCTTCCGAAGACGAAGCGGTGGAAGAAGAAGCGCCGGCGGTAACTGAATCGGTGGGAGAAGAGGCAGTCGCTGAGGAAGCCGTTTCTGAAGAAGCGGCAGCGGAAGAAGCGCCCGCTGAGGAAGCCGTTGCTGAAGAAGCCGTTGCTGAAGACGCGGCAGCGGAAGAAGCGCCCGCTGAAGAAGCAGCCGCAGACGAAGATGTCGCGCCGGATGAAGAAGCTTCCGCAGAATAATTCAATGTGTAAAACTCTCAGCCCAAGGCGCTTTTCGCTTTGGGCTTTGTTGTTTAATCTTTAGCCTTTAAGGTCAGGACTCATGGACTCAATTCTTATCCAAGGTGGTAAAGCATTATGCGGACAAGTACACCTGCGCGGTGCAAAGAATGCCGCATTGCCTTTAATGGCGGCTTCCATCCTTGCTGACAGTCCCTGTGTTCTCCATAATGTACCCTGCCTGCACGATATTTTTTCCATGGACAAACTGCTGACCCATATGGGCACAGCAATCGAATTTACCGGGCGGTACATGACGATAGACACAACCCCTATTGTCACGCCTAATGCGCCTTATGATCTAGTTCGCAAAATGCGCGCCTCTTTCTTTGTCCTCGGTCCCTTATTAGCGCGTTTTAACAAAGCGCGTGTATCACTGCCGGGCGGCTGCGCCATCGGCACGCGCCCCGTTGACATCCATCTCAAAGGTCTTGAAGCTATGGGCGCAACTATCACCCTTGATGCAGGGTATGTGGTGGCAGAGGGACGTCTGAACGGCACAACCTACGCCCTAGACTTTCCGAGCGTAGGCGCTACAGAAACGCTGATCATGGCAGCGTCAAAAGCAAAAGGTACGACCCGTCTCATTAACGTTGCTCGGGAACCGGAAATAGAAGATCTTGCTCTTTTTCTAAATGCCATGGGCGCGCAAATCCAAGGCATGGGCACAGACACCATCACCATTACAGGCGTTGAGGAACTTAAGGGCGTTGAACATACGGTTATTCCCGATCGCATTGAAGCGGGTACCTTTCTGATTGCCGGCGCCGCAACGCACGGGGATGTGACGGTATTACAGGCCGAAGAAAAGCATTTGACCGGATTTCTTGAGAAATTGCATGAGTCAGGCGCCACGGTGGAAACAAGCAATAATAACATCCGTGTTGCAGCCCCCAACGGCATTCATGCCGTCGATTTAATCACACGCCCTTTCCCCGGATTTCCTACCGATTTACAAGCGCAAATGATGGCACTGCTTGCCTGTGCGCCGGGAAACAGCACCATCAAGGAAACAGTCTTTGAAAACCGTTTTATGCAAGCTTCGGAATTGAACCGAATGGGCGCCAGCATTGAATTGGCCGGGAATACCGCCATTATCCAAGGTGTCCCTGCTCTTAAAGGAGCCCCTGTAATGGCAAGTGATTTACGCGCAAGTGCCGCCTTGGTCATCGCCGGACTCTCTGCGCCCGAAGGAGAAACGAAGGTGCAACGGGTATACCATATTGACCGTGGCTACGAACGTATAGAAGAACGTCTGGCGGCGCTGGGTGCAACGATACAACGCGTCCGAGAATAAGACATACGGACAGGAAATAACCATGAAATATTTTGAAATAAGCTCTGAAGCCAATTTAACCGAAGTAAAACAGTTTATTTTGGACACTGCTGACCGCAGCACCGATACGAGCTCTAAAAAAGAGCGCCGAGAATCAATCGAAGCGATTATTGCGGATGTGCGGAATCGGGGCGATGCCGCCTTGGTGGAGTACACCGAGCGTTTTGATGGGATTAAACTGGATACCTCTCAAATAGAGTTGACCCAAGATGAAATAGAGGAAGCAGTTGCAACGGTACCCAAACGGATCATTGCTATCCTTGAACGCGCCCATGAACATATTCGCGCCTTCCACGCCAAGAATTTACGGGAATCTTGGGAACAGTCGCTGCCTGACGGTTCCATGTATGGGCAGCGTGTTACGCCCATTGAGACGGCCGGTGTTTATGTGCCCGGAGGTAAGGCCTTCTACCCTTCCTCTGTTCTGATGAATATCGTGCCTGCCCGTGTCGCACAGGTACAAACGATCGTGATGGTTTCTCCGCCCTCTTATGAAGGCTCTATCCATCCGGCAGTACTTGCCGCCGCACGTTTAGCAGGAGCAACCCGTGTATTTCGCGTCGGCGGCGTACAAGCCGTTGCCGCTTTGGCCTATGGTACAGAAACGATTCCGTCTGTGGTCAAGATCACAGGCCCTGGCAACGCCTATGTGACCATGGCAAAAGCTTTGGTTCGCGGTTCCGTCGATATCGACAGCGAAGCGGGCCCTTCTGAAGTGGTTGTACTGGCCGACAAAACAGCAAACCCCAATCATGTTGCTGCTGAGTTATTGGCGCAGGCCGAACACGACGAAGAAGCGTTGTGCCTTTTATTTACGCCCTCAAAAGCCTTAGCGGAAGCCGTCATTGAACGTGTCAAAGAACGGATGGCAGTTCAATCCCGTGCCGCCATTATCGAGAAATCATTGAACGATTTTGGCGCTGTCGTTGTAACGCCGGATATGGATACCGCTATTGAGCTGACCAATCTCACGGCACCGGAACATTTGAGTGTTCAAACAGAATATGCGCCCCGTGAAGCAGCTAAAATCATGAATGCCGGCGCCATCATGCTTGGCGCCATGACGCCCGTGGCGGTAGGCGATTATTATGCAGGCCCCAACCATATCCTGCCCACCATGCGTCGTGCGCGCTACGCCTCTCCCCTATCGGCCGAAGACTTTCGTAAAGTAACCAACATTATGCAGTATTCCAAAAAGAGACTGATGCGCGATGCCCACGACATTGAAGAACTGGCAACCCTTGAAGGGCTTGAGGCACACGCAGAATCTGTAACTGTACGGATCAGAGATGTACGGCAATGAGTAAATTCGGACGAGATATTTTGAGGGATGTGGAAGGCTACACCCCCGGAGAACAGCCCCGCGACGGTATCTATATCAAGCTGAACACGAACGAGAATCCCTATCCGCCGTCACCCAAAGTCATCGAAGCCCTTCAATCGGTATCAACAGAACATTTACGTAAGTATCCCGATCCCGTGGCAGGTGCATTGCGTCGCGCCTGTGCAGAACGCTATGGCGTTCCCGGCGAAGAATGGATTATCGCCGGCAATGGGATGGATGAAATTCTTGCCCTCGCCATACGCGCCTTTGTTGATCCCGGAGATAAGCTTATCACCGTGTATCCGACCTATACGCTTTATGACGTACTCTGTCAACTTCATGGCTGCTCCTTGCGCGCAATTCCTTTGGATGATGACTTTCAACTGTCTCCTGATTTTTTTAATGAACAAGGGACTCTGTGTTTTCTCACGCGGCCTAACGCGCCGACAGGAATCGCCTATCCCAAAGAAGAGATAGAAAACTTTTGCAAATCCTTTAAAGGCATCGTTCTCATTGATGAAGCCTATGTGGATTTTGCCGATGATAATTGCATGGACTTACCCCTACAATATGATAATGTCATCGTTACGCGTACCTTTTCCAAATCCTATGCCCTGGCAGGATTGCGTATAGGAGTCGCTGTTGCACAGCCAGCACTCATCAATGAGTTTATAAAAATTAAAGACTCCTATAACATGAATTATCTTAGCCAAAAAGCAGCATTGGCGGCCATACAAGATAATGCGTATATGGAGATGCGCAGCGAACAAATCCGAAAAAGCCGCACGCAACTGCGCCGCCAGCTTCTTGATCTGGGTTTCTCTGTACCTGAATCAAAGAGTAATTTTTTATTGGCACGATGGGATGGAACACCCTCAGCCGCTGTCTTGTTTGAAACTTTACGCAATCATCATATTTTGGTGCGCTACTTCAATCAGCCTCGGCTGGATAATGCCTTGCGCATTACCGTCGGAACTGATGAAGAATGTGATCAGCTTATACAAGCCTTGAAAACAATTATTGCTTCCTAAACCCGTGACATTTGAACACTTTAATCCCCTATTCTATTTTTTTTCTCAAGCGGAAAAAATAAAGCGGCCCTCGTCTTTTCAAAGTCTGCTTGAAATTCCCTTGTCTTACTATTTATCCTGTATACGTTTTAGAATTTTACAATTCAGTTAAGGAGACGGTTATGGCGACTATTATTATTGACGGAGAAACACGAGAAGTACCGGATGGCACATCCATTATGGACGCTTGTGAAGATTTGGGAGTCATGTTTGTATGCCGTGCAGGGATCTGCGGAACCTGTGTCATTACAGTGACTGAGGGTATGGAAAACCTGGAGCCCAAGACGGAAGAAGAAGAAAATATGGATCTGAGCGACGATCAGCGGCTCGCCTGCCAAGCGATTATTAAATCCGGTACCGTTGTAGCCACATTTTGATCACACGGCATGGACTTCTTTGCAGCGGCGAATGGACAGCCGTATCTTGCAACAGTGATCCCTAAAATACCCATTGAGATGTTTGGAGGTCGCGATGGCAAAAACTGCCTTATTCTATTGTGAGGAAGCGGAAAAACACCTGACCGGGAGTCATCATCCGGAATCCCCCTTGCGCTCCTTGGCAATCTTGCGTGCCGTGGAAGCCAATCATTTAGCGGTTCCCGTTATGCGCCCGGAAGCAGCGACAGAAGCGGATCTGCTGCGAAACCATTCCAAGCACCACTTGGAAGCGATTCAGGCATCCTGCCTTAATGGCATTCCCTATGACGATCCCGATACGGTGATGGGCCCCGATTCCTGGGATGCGGCACTCCTCGCTGCGGGCGCAGGCATTACCGCGGCGGAAGCCGTGCTTGATGGTCAGATTGATAATGCTTTCGTGATCATGCGTCCGCCCGGACATCATGCCGAGTACGAAGGCGCCATGGGCTTTTGTCTATTCAATAATATCGCTATCACAGCACGGTGGCTCAAAGAAAAAGGACACGCGAAAAAACTCGCCATCCTTGACTTTGATGTTCATCATGGGAACGGAACGCAAAACGCCTTTTACGAGGACGATTCGGTGCTATTCATCAGCATCCACGAGTATCCTTTATTTCCGGGCAGCGGTTACCCTTATGAACGGGGCAAGAATGATACGAACCTAAACATCCAGATGCCGCCCGGCGGCACGTCAGACCAATGGCTGGATACTATTAAAGAAGTTGCCTTACCGCAGCTCACCGCCTTTGCTCCGAATTTCCTCCTCCTGTCGGCGGGTTTCGATGCCCATCGTATGGATCCTTTGGCGAACCAATTACTTGAATCGGAAGATTTTGGTACGATCACACGGATGGTGAAACCCCTTGCCGACGGTCGGATAATTTCCTTTCTCGAAGGAGGCTATAATCTCGATGCTTTGGCTGAAAGTGCGACGGCGCATATCACGGCATTAATGGAATAATTTAGAAGCCGCTTCTTGGGCGGACGGCTTATTTCACTGCTTTTCTGCGCTCGATCAACTCACGCCAAGAAGTCAATATAATGCCTTCTTTTTCGATGGCTTCTTTTAATTTTGGACTCATCATGGCGTGGTAGTCACCGCCCCGCTTTATGTTCGAATCGGATATTTGCGCGAAATTGTCGGAAGGCACGGTGGCATGAATAATCACCTGTGTGATCCCCGGTTTTAAATCGGGCAACAATGCGACAAATTTATCGCTCTTATCAGCATCCTTCCACCCATACGAGTCGGTGTGAACATCATCGATAACGGGCAAGCCCGATTCCCAGAGCGATGCCGCGATCACACGAATGACATCCACTTTCTCCTTCATATCGGGGTCTTCCTTGCACAACAAGCTCATGTGACCGCCGGGCAAGAGTACGGGAATTTGTTTTTCAATACCTACGGACACATAGCGCATTAGATATTCATCGGTGGCGAAGACCGTGCCCATGTGGGTGTCCAAGTGGGTAATGGGCATACCTAATTTTTCTGCCGTTGCGATCTGCGCGCGAATCTCTGCCTCGATTTCGTCGGCAGTTGCGTGCTCCGCGACTAGGCGCACATTGTCCCAAAGATAGCCGTCGGGATCCGCAAGTCCGGGATAGCTTTCTACACAAGAAATGGGCCGCCACCGGTATTTATCCCATTCTGAAGTGAGCGTAAGATGCACACCGGAACAGGTCTCCGGATGTTCTTTCAGAAAGTCACGGATCTCCGGAACCCATGCGCAAGGGAACATGACACTCCACGACGTGATCAGTCCTTCCTGTACGCCGCGCATACTTGCTTCATTCGCCTCGTGACAAAGCCCGACATCGTCATTGTGAAAAATCACGACACGAGCATCAGCAGGAAAACCAAGACGTTCTGCATAAGTGGGTCCTTCTTGTGCAAGAAGATCAACAGGGGCGAAAGATACAGAAAATAACAGGATCATACCTACCACAACAAAACGATTCATAATCACGTCCTTTTTCTTGTTGAAAATAAAATAGGGCACACTTAACAAAAGTGCTTGGAAGGAAATAACAGTGTATCCCAACTCTTTAATTATTTCAAAGTTAGGAAGGAGATTTCTATTCGCGTTCCAGACACGGCGAAATATTTTTTTGGTCTCTTTGTGGAAATAACCCGGGATGGGGGCTTATACTGATGATGCAAGTGGGCTGAACGGTCGCGGTGCGGTTTTATCCGTATCGAGGAAAGTCCGGGCTCCACAGGGCAGGACGCTTCGTAACACGAAGGCGGAGTGATCCGACGGAAAGTGGCACAGAAAATACACAGCCTGTTTCGGCAGGTAACGGTGAAAAGGTGCGGTAAGAGCGCACCAGCGTTTGCGGTGACGCAACGGCTCGCTAAACCCCGTCCGGAGCAAATCCAAATAGGGAACCAATGGCGTTGCCCACGCCGGTTCCGGGTAGGATGCTTGAGACCTGCGGTGACGTTGGTCCTAGATGAATGACCGTTCAGGAGCGTTTCGACGCTCCGGACAGAACCCGGCTTATAGGCCCACTTGCTTAGTTTCCTCTCACTGCATTGCGGAGAATCACGTGACAGATCAAGACATTAACTTTCGTTTTGATTTCGCCGGCGGCGCCCTGTGCGGTTACCTCTCCGGTCAAGGATTGCAAAGACTGACCCTTTATGCGGCAGATGCACAGCCTCCTGCCCTGCCGCTTACGGCAATCTCGGACGGCGCTCAGCAACGGCGATTGACAAAAATGCTCACCGACTACTTCGCCGGCAAGGCTATCGATTTATCCGCCTTCCCCCTCGATTTACGGAAAGGTACGGCGTTTCAGCAACGGGCATGGCGCGCCGCACAAAGAATCGGCTACGGACAAATCCGCAGCTACGGCGCTTTAGCCGAAGAGATTGGTTCGCCCAAGGCTGCCCGTGCAATTGGCACAGCCATGGGCGCAAATCCGATACTCTTGTTAATTCCTTGCCATCGCGTTGTTGCCGCCGGCGGTGCACTCGGCGGATTTGGATGTGGGCTGCCTTGGAAAAAACGCTTCTTAACCCTCGAACAAGGCACGGGGCCTTGGAGGTGGCAGGATTAAAATTTTTCCCAGTGCAGCACCTCATTTAAGGGGCGTTTTTCCGTTTCAGGGATAGCGGCAGGTCGCCCTAAAGCAACCAAGCTAAAAAGTTTCTTGTCTTCCGGAGCGCCCAGCATTTTAGCAACTGCCGGAGCGTAGTCTTTTTTATCGCCGTCTACCCAACAGCCTGCAACACCCAATGCCCACGCCGCATTCAACATGTTTTGTGTGGCTGCCGCGCCGTCTTCAACATAATAATCGGTACGCGTACAAAATACAGCAACGCAAGCGGCGGCATCGGCTATATGTTTTCCGTGTTCTGTCAAATCGGCGATTTGTTGCCGCGTTTTAGAATCGGTAATGACCACAAATTCCCAGGGTTGATCATTGCGTGCGGTGCAAGCGAGCCGACCACAATCAATAATGGTTTCCCAGACCTCTTTATCGATCCCTTGGCTTGTGTCATATTCGCGGACAGTTCTGCGGGTACGTAAGACTTCAAGTGCATCTTTCATCATTCTTCTCCTTATTTTGTAACCTAGGTTTCATGGGTAGTTTTACAGGTAAACGTGGGGAATGCTGCCCGATCCATTGAGGCCAAAAAGTTCTTGGCTAAGCGTCTTTTCAGCCTAGGGCGCAACCTCTTGGGCTTCCCCCTTTTTTATGTATAGGATAATGTCGCGCCCGGAGGTTGCATGTTTAGAAATGCTCAAAACACGGTGCGCGGAATCGCCCACCTGTGTTTGTGCATAGTGTTGGGCAGCCTCTTCATCATCGAATAATTCTATATTGATGTTATCATATTCGTCATACTGTTTTCTTAATTCACGGCCGAGCTGTTCCACATCGGCGCGGGGACTCCCGGCAGGCACAACACCTACCATCCCTTTTAACGATGCGGCGCCCTCTCCTATTTCAGCGACCATATCGGGGTCACGGCCCCATTCTTGGAGGATGGTATAGGAACTGGCTTTGCCGCTTCCCGGAACCTCTTCTTCTTCTTCTTTTTCGGAATCGCTATAATCCTCGGGAAGCAGTATTGCTCCTTGAGAAAAATCAATCAGCGGCTTTTGTTCGTCAAATTCATCTTCTTGACCGTAGAAATCTTGCCCGTCTAAAACTTCCCGAATAATCCCAATACCGGGCCGTGGTATTCGCGTTTGATCGGGTAATCCGCATTCTTCTCGTTGTTGATTTAAACGCCAGATCTCTTGTCGGAGAAATTCATTTTCTTTGCGTTGATCTTCCATAATTTGATTGATCAGCAAATCAAGCGTTGATTGTAAGAGACGCAATTCATCGCGCAGGGTCTGCATTTCGAGATGGAGAGAGTCTAAAGTAGGAACCGTGTCTCGCTTCTCTTCTTCACTTTGAGACAGCGCCTTGGGTACGGGATCTTGTTCCACACTTTTCGGATCGGGCAGCACGCGCACTTCAATATGGGTCTTGGGAATTTCAAAATCCGGTTTCGTGGGATCTTCAGCAGCATAAGCAACAGAAGCCCGCAAAAGGATAAGTACGGCAGCTGATAAAAGCGTAGTTGCGAAAACTTTTCGACGAAGGAAGCAAAACACTGTTTTAGAAATATTTTTTCTTTCAGATTTGCTGTTCTTTGTCCTAGGCGCAGCAACATAAGAAAGTATTCTTTTTTCAGGGTTGTCTATCATCATGGTGTTGATATTTACTTTCCCTAATTTTTGTTCCTGTTTTTTTAGCAAAATCATCAATCAGCACGCTTCACTTCGAAAAATCGCCTGTACTAAGGGTATGAGTATATCATGACCTTAGGGTTGGGATACTCCTTTTTTACACGGTATCCTATCCGATTTTCACAGTTTAAAGCAGTCAGTCGGGTGAAGTTGCACGGGCATTTAAGAAGCCTGTGTTAAGGGACAGCTATGCTTCGTTGAGCTCATAGACAAGAATACCTCTTCCACTCAGGTCGAACCGGGGGCAATCATTGACGACGGCACGCACGGCGGTATTTAAATAAGGTCGGGCAGGAGTTCGAGAAAATGGCGCCAAGACGGAAAAATATAATCCGCTTTGGTCCCCTCAGCAAATCGATCATTGACAGCGGTAAACAAAGCGGCTTTACTGTTCACCTGTTGTGCGCCCACGATATCGGTGGGCTCTAAATCGCCTATATGTAAAAGCTCATCAATTCTCACGCCCAAGCGCTGCGCGGTCGTTTCAAACATAATGCGCTGCGGTTTTGCCGCGCCGATTTCATCGGAAAAAGCCAACGATTGAAACAGCGGAAGAAAGCCTTGCCGCTCCAGTAAAATGCTTAAGTTTTTGCCCGGACTAATACCCGTATCCGATATGATGGCGACCGGTACTTTCTCTGCCGCTGCCGTCACCGCTTCAAGAGCATCTTCAATGGGCTCCGGCGGATGCAGCAAAATAACGTCTGCAAAAGCTGCTGCCATTTTGGCCGCCTCAGAGGAACTCAACGAAGTTTGATGTTTCGCACAGGCCATTTGCACCGCGTCCATGGGCGTGAGCGTATTTTGTGTTTCAATATGCTGACGCATGAAATGGTCCATGACCTCCCGCAGTGTTTTGTCCGCCTCTTCTTCACTGATCGGAATGGCCTCTCTTAGTGCTGCCATCCGTAAATCATGCCGTTTTTCACCGTTAAGGTCTCTGAACAAGGTTAACCAAAAATCAAAAGTAATTGCTCGGATCGTCATGGATATAGCATTCTTTCCTTCAATATCAATCGGGCTTGGGAACGCAGCCGCAACCATTTTTAAAGCGTCCCCAAACAGCGGCTGTGTTTCATGGGCTTAAGAGGCTATAATACCGAAGGCACCACAAAATTACAAAAATACCTGTAAACGGGAAGGGCTTCTGAGAATGCTCACGCCTAAAGAAAGGTCATTTCAATGAATCGTACAAGAATAACCGTTAATGCCTTTGTGCTGATTGCTGCCGTATCATTTCTTTTTCAAATTACTTTTGCAGAGGCGCAGGAAGCGCCGGCATATACCATTCAATTGGATACTGCTGTTGAACATGATGATGGTGAGTTCTTATGGTTTCATCCACGCGTCACCGCTATTCCACAAGGCGGGCGGGATGGACAGCCTGCCATCCTTATGACTGTACAAAAACATTTGCAGGTCTCCGATTTCTACTCGGGCTTGTATAGCATGCGCACAGATGATCTTGGAAAAACGTGGACAGGTCCTACCGAAATCCCCGAACTGGTATGGCGGGATGGCCCGGGCGGCACCATTCGCGCTGTGTGTGATGTAACGCCGGGCTACCATCCTATAACCGGAAAGGTGCTCGCCATTGGCGCTCAACTTTATTATCGGCCCGACGGCAGTCTTTATGAAGATGAAGCACGTTCCGATCAAACCGCCTATGCCCTGTACGATCCGAAGACCGATACCTGGACCGGCTGGAAAGTCCTTGAGATGCCGGATGAGCCCAAGTTCCATTTTTCCCGTAACGCCTGCGCCCAATGGCTGATTGAGCCCAATGGCAATCTCTTGCTGCCCCTGTATTATGGGACTGACGGACAAAAGGATTATTCGGTTACGGTGGCACGCTGCGCCTTTGACGGCGAAGAACTCACCTACCTTGAGCATGGCACGGAAATGACCTTTGAAGGGGGGCGCGGATTATGTGAACCTTCCCTTGCCCGCCTTGATGATCGCTTCTATTTGACCTTGCGTAATGATAACGGAGGCTACGTCACGTCCGGCACAGACGGGATACATTTTGACCCTATTACTCCGTGGCTTTTTGATGACGGTCAAGAATTGGGTTCCTATAACACGCAGCAGCATTGGGTGACCCATTCCGACGCTCTATTTTTAGTCTATACACGCCGTGGCGCCGACAACGACCACATTATGCGCCACCGCGCGCCCTTGTTCATTGCCCAAGTTGATACGGATAATCTATGTGTCTTACGGGCATCGGAGCGTGTTTTGATTCCGGAGCGTGGCGCTACCTTAGGTAATTTTGGCGCAGCCAACGTGTCAGAGCGCGAGTCGTGGGTCACCGTCAATGAAGGCATCTGGAATGATGAGATGCGCACGCGCGGCGCTACGGGAGCCTTATTTTGCGCACGGATCCAATGGGAAAGCCCCAATCTGGCGGTGCGCTTCCCCTATCCTTCGCTGTCCCCGCTTTTTACGCTGGTTGATCTTGATGTAGGCGAGGAACTTTCCCTTCCCTTGCAAGACGGCAGTACAGTCGATCTGGCGGTACTTGGATTGGATGAAACTCGCGATCCTATCCGCGATGCCGTGCGTCGCGCTGACGTGACCCTGCGCGTTGGAGAAGACGAAACAACCTTGACGGCCGGACTTTATAACCGACCCGTAGAGGTAGACGGGGTATTGGTGGACGCGCCCATCACGCAGGGGTATAACAAAGGCGCCGCAGAAGATTATTGGGGATTGCGAAAGGAGATTCGTCTGCGGCTGTGGCCGAAAGACAGCCCCCTTATGGAGCCTGATTCCTTTCTTTACCCTATCGACCAGCTTTGGCATAGTTCCCATACGTGGTTTGATAATGAACCCGTTGATGGCGGCGCACGTATTTCAAAAACGGTTTACTATCATGCGGGCATTGATTTGGGCGCAGTGGAAGGACAAACCCGTGTTTTAGCAGCCTGCGACTGCTTGGTCGTTTCTGCGCGGGGTCAAAATTTGTCGGGATTTACGGAAGATACGCCGATTAAGTCACGGGCTGATGTGCTGTATTTATACGATGAGCGCGGCTGGTTTTATCGCTACAGCCATTTTAGCCACATAGATGAAGGCGTGCAATTAGGCGACTACGTGAAAAAAGGAACTTTTCTCGGTCTAGTCGGCAAAGAGGGCGCCAGCGGCGGTTGGTCTCATTTGCATTTTGAAATTAAATGCAGACAACCCAGCGGCGATTGGGGAACGCTGCCTTCCCATGCACTCATCCGAGAAGCCTATATAAATCAATACCAACCTGAAATTTTAGCCTGCGCCCGTCAACGTCATTTGATCATGCCCGGCGCCACCATAACCCTAGACGGATCGCACAGCTGGACTGCAGCAGATGCCATTAACTCTTATGAGTGGCAGTTTACCGATGGTGAAACGGCCGTGGGAGAAAAAGTGGAACGCCAGTATTTGCAGCCCGGTAAATTTGAAGAGCTATTAAAAATTACCGATAGCCGCGGGGCGGTCGATTATGATTTTGCCATCGTACACGTCCTTAATCCTGAGAATCCTGAAAGATATATGCCTTCGCTCCATGTTGCATACACGCCTACCTTTAATCTGAAAGCCGGAGATCGTATTACCTTTTCCGTGCGGGCTTTCGGATTTAAAGATGGATCAGAAATATGGGATTTTGGTGATGGCAGCGCCCCCGTTTACACTCAATCGGGCAAGAATCCCGACCCCCACGCACCGGATGGTTACACGATGCTGGAGCACCACTATGAGCAGCCGGGCGACTACATCGTGAAGGTGAAACGGGAAAATGATAGCGGTTACGCCGCCTATACGCATCTTCATGTGAAGATCATTCCTTAAATAATAGTGAAGCTTCGTGACGGTGACTTTTTACGGTGTCGGCTTTTGTTATGATAGACTCATGGAGATCATGTGCAACAGCAAGGCGCTGTTCTATTGATCTTGATATCCCTCACGGTATCCCGTATGTTTAATATATCAGCACCTAAAGCGAATATCTTTTATGACCGGGGAAAAGGAAGGAGACTATGAACCCTGTCAGAATCGGGTTCATCGGTTGTGGCGCAATAGCCTCCACCCATAGTAATTTGCTTGCACAAAGAAACGATGTGGAATTCGTCGGCTGCTTTGATATCAATCAAGAAAAAGCAGAATCTTTCGGAGCACGTTTCAACGTCCCTGTTTTTAAAGATGCCCTTTCCATGTACGATACGGGCAAACCGCAGGCAGTCTATATTGCGGTACCCCCCGTTGCGCACGGCGCCTATGAACTAGAAGCAGCAACACGGGGCATCCATTTGTTTATCGAAATGCCCATTGCACTGGATATTAAGACAGCACGTACCATCAGCGCCGCCATCCGAAAATCCAAGATACTGGCGAAGGTGGGTTATTGTTATCGGTATTGTGATCTGACCCAACAAGCGAAGCGCCTTCTTTCCCGAGAGGTCAATTCTCTGATCACGGGCAGTTGGCACACCCACCCGCCGGAAGCGAAATGGTCTCAACGTAAAGATCAAGGCGGCGGTCAGATCATGGACGAAACTTCACACATCATCGATTTGCTGCTTTATCTTTGCGGGCCCGTGTCAGAAGTGCACGCCATGGGTACCCGTGGCTGCCTGTCGAAAATAAAAGATTTTGATGTGGAAGAAAGCAGCGTGATCAATCTCAGATTGAAAACGGGCGCCGTAGCCTCTATATCTACGACCTGCATCTTAAATCATCCCGGCAGTCTGTCCATGAAAATTGATACGCCCCAATTTAGCCTGACCCTCTCCGACGATCGGCTGCAAATACGGGAAGACTATAAAATCATCAAACATTTCAGTGCGAAGAACAAATATGAAATTGAAAATGACTTGTTCCTTCAGGCCTTGAAACAAAATAAACGCACGGGCATACGCAGCAGTTATGCGGAAGGGCTTAAGACCTTGCGCGTGACCCTTGCCGCCAGTGAGTCTATTCAAACAGGACTGCCTGTCATACTATAATATTTCTTTCGAGCAAGCGGTTCAGAAACTTTAATTGCTTGCCTTGAAGGAAATTGATACGACCTTAGGAGTAATTATGCACTATAAGACACTAGGTAAAAGCGCGCTTAAAGTATCCATTATTTCTTTTGGCGCTTGGCAGATCGGCGACCCCGAGTTTTGGGGCGATGACAACGAAACTGACGTTGACGGCGTTGTCGGCGCTGCCATAGATGCCGGTATCAATCTTTTCGATACGGCTGAAATATACGGCGACGGCCAGTCGGAAGAAATTTTGGGCAAAGCGCTCCGTGGTCGGCGCGATAAAGTCTATATCGCATCAAAAGCATCGACCGACAGCTGCACGCCGGACAAACTGCGGACTGCCTGTGAAAACAGCCTGCGCAGTTTAGGCGTTGACCACATGGACTTGTACCAAGTGCATTGGCCTTTCACGGCAGCGCCCTACGAAGAGATTATTCCTGTCTTAGAAAAGCTGCAACAGGAAGGTAAAATTCGTGAGATCGGTGTCTCCAATTTTGGCCCGAAGAACCTGAAGAATTGGATGAAAAACGGATCAGCCGTCTCCAACCAAATCGGCTACAACATTCTTTTCCGCGCGCCCGAATACGAAATGATTCCTGCCTGCCGCCGCCATAATTTAGGCGTATTGGTCTATAT
>JAAYJI010000261.1 GCA_012523015.1 Candidatus Hydrogenedentota bacterium | reverse complement strand
GCATGGGCGCTTGTTCCGCCTCGCTACGCTCGGCTCCACAAGCGCCCATGCAATCCTGCCAGGAGGCGCGCTCATGAAACACAGAAACTCTCATAACAACTGGACCAAAAAGCGGGGGCTTGACAGTGGCACAAAGGACAGCAAATAGGTATAAAGATTTGCGACCTGCTAAAGTAACAATAGTGTCGCCTTCCAGGTCTCCTAAACGTATATGGGAAGCAACAATTGCGGGGCGCTCTTCAATGGAAACCCGAGTATCTGAGGTATTTTCCCGTTGCTCAATCCTTGGCTTTTAAGTGGTTCTAGTTTTATACGGTCATTTCGTGTAAAATTGTGGCGGGACATTATGGACTCCTTCGGGTGTTTCAACAGAACTATTGTACCGAAGATCTCTGTGATGTCCTCTTTTTTTGCACTGGTTGCATTTCAACCTTGAATCCGTCAAGAACTTGACATTGAGGCACTTTTCTAAATACAATGTGGGCAACGTGAGGCGGCATAGCCAAGTGGTAAGGCAGAGGCCTGCAAAGCCTTTATACCACGGTTCGAATCCGTGTGCCGCCTCCACTTCTTCTTTTTGGGTCACCTAGGTTGACCAATGCATTATATTGGGGGAGTATGATGTAGCCTTCTTCGGGCGAGTGGTGGAATAGGCATACACGACGGACTTAAAATCCGTTCCCCGAAAGGGGGTGCGGGTTCGATTCCCGCCTCGCCCACCATCTTTTTACCAAGATTTCCCTAACGTTCAGTTACGGAATTGGAAATCAATCACTTCATGTATCCGGGGAACCTATCAGCCGTGTGCCTTCAAGGGAATGAATTCGAATCCATTCCAATTGGTTGACCATCATTTTTTTATCCTTAACAAAGACCTCAAGATAATTGTCTGCATGTCCCTTCCAACCGTTATGGTCACGATTTTCAAAGAGAACACGAAGACGCTGCCCTACCCATTGCTCTTGAAAGACTTTTTTCTTTTGTTCGTGCAGTTGGATCAATGCTTGACTTCGGGAACGTGCTGATGACTCCGGTACTTTATTGGGCAATCTTGCAGAGGCGACCTCAGGTCGTTCGCTGTATTGGAAAACATGGAGGTAAAAAATCGGACTTTCTTCGATTAAGCGATAGGTCGCTTCAAAATCAGCGGGACTTTCCCCCGGAAAGCCCACCATGACATCAGCGCCGATGCCAATGCCTGGCACCGCAGTAACGGCACGGTTCAAGAGAGCCAAATAATCTTCGGGACTGTAGTTGCGCCCCATAGCCTCCAATACGTTTTTTGAGCCGGATTGCAAGGGAATATGCAAGTGCGGTACTAGTGCATGATCAGGGTCTGCCATACGCGTAAAAAGTGCTTCCGGTAAATTGCTCAACTCAATGGAACTAATCCGAAGCCGCGGTTGCGGGTTCACGTCGCTGAGTCTATCCACAAGTTCCAACAGTCCTTGTTCGCCGCACTCATAATCACCGAGATTGACACCGGTCAGAACAATTTCCTTCGCCCCACGTTCGACAATGCTTAGGGCTTCATCCACAATATTGTTGAAATCTCTTGATCGGGATCTGCCTCGGGCAAAGGGAATGTAACAATAGCTGCACATGGCATCGCAGCCATCTTGTATCTTTAAATTTACCCGTTCTTTCAGGGGCGGGCCTTTAGCTTCAAAGTTTAAAGTAAAGGCTTTTCTTTTGGGTCTGGGGCGAACAATTAAGGGTGTATTGTCGGGCAATAGTTCGAGATATTGGGGTAATTGCATTTTTGCGTCGTTACCCAAAATAATATCTACTTCGCCTATGGCGGCAATGGTCTGCGCTGCGGTCTGGGCGTAGCAGCCAATAACAGCAACTATGGCATTGGGATTTTTCGACAGGAAGCGATGGATATATTTTCGCGATTTGGCTTCAGCTTGACGGGTAACAACACAGGTATGGATGATTCCTAAGTCGGCAGGCTTATGAAATGGAACAATCTCATAGCCTGCTGCACGCAATCGCTCTTCAAGCACTCTGGATTCTGCATGGTTGAGCCGGCATCCCAAGGTATGAATAGCGGCTCGTTTTTTTACCGAACAGTTTAAATTGTCGTTAATTTCGGCCATTATCGGCTTTTCTCAATAACCAGTTCGTTAACAGCCGGACCCCGAATCCGGAGGCATATTTGGAGTCAAGATAGGATTTGTTCTTAATGCCGTAGGCGGTGCCGGCAATATCCAGATGTGCCCATGGTGTGGACGCGGTAAAGGCTTTTAGAAAGGCTGCGCCCGTAATCGTCCCTGCTTCACGGTCAGGACCGATATTGCTCAAATCTGCGAAGGTACCCTCCATTTGCTTTTCATAATCATTCCAGAGGGGTAAACGCCAGAGTAATTCGCCTGTTTCTGCCCCGGCAGCTAGAAGACCCTCAACCAGCGTGTCATCGGTGCCAAGTACAGCTGCCGCCACATGACCCAGCGCGATAACTGCCGCGCCCGTTAAGGTAGCGATATCAACAATACAATCCGGTTTATACTTGTCGATGGTATAGGCAAGCGCGTCGGCAAGAATTAAGCGGCCTTCTGCGTCGGTATTCAAAACCTCAATAGTTTTGCCGTTGTAGGCGCGCACAATGTCGCCCGGAGTCTGAGCGCGGCCATCAGGCATATTGGTAACTGCCGGGATTACGACGACAACATTGAGGACGGGGTTTAACTCGCTAATGGCAATAAAGGTTCCCAACACGGCGGCAGCGCCGCACATATCAAATTTCATTTCATGCATTTTACCGGCGGGCTTAAGAGAGATACCTCCCGTATCGAAAGTGACGCCTTTGCCCACCAAGGCAATCGTATTGCTTGCTTTGGGGTGTCTATATTCCAAGACAATAAGCTTTGGCGCCGTTTCTGCGCCCTGTGCCACGCCTAAGAGTGCGCCCATGCCTAAAGCTTTCATCTGTGCTTCGTCAAGAACCATGCAGGAACAGCTGTCCCTTTTAGAGGCGGCAATTTGTGTTGCGACCTGCGCTAATGTCTCCGGAGTCATCTCATTGGCTGCGGTGTTCGCATAATTACGGGCAAGGTTTGCAGCACGGCAAATCTTCAGTAGTTGTTGACAATTGTTTCGAATCGTCTCCGCGGGGGCATCTTCATCATGAATAATCGTAACGGTATCTACAGTTATTTGGTTTGCACAGTCACCTGGATGTTTATAGGTTTCAAAGCGATACTGGGCAAGACTCAGTCCTTCCAAGAAGGCTTCTGCCGGAAGATCTTTGGAAAAACTGATATCAAAATAAACATGATTGATTTGGTTTGTTGCTAATATTTCCTGGGCTTTACCGGCGGCGCGGCGTAATACTTCTGCTGTAAAGCTTGTTGATTCACCAAGACCCAGTATAAGAACACCTTGGTATTTTTTACCCGGTGTAGCATAAAAATAATTTGAACTTGCCTTTCCTGTCACAACTTTACGGTCTATGAGTAGCTTTAAAGCGGCACTGTCTTCTTCAAGAAGTACATCACTTTGCAGGCGGAGAAGATCATTATATAAAGGCAGAACCAGACAAGATTTTTCTTCTTTTAAATCCACGTCTTTTGATTGCGCCAAATTAATATTCATGATTGAATCGTTTTGTTTGTTCACGAGAGAGGTTCCTTTCATATCCCGAAGTCATCGTTATGCATTGTTCTTACAGCTTTTCTGCATGCAGCCAATGTCCTTTACAGCCGGTAACACAGACATGGACAAGCGCTCCTATAGACAAGCCGTCACCGGCTACGGTAATGGCGCGAAATCCATCAGTGCGCCCATTATAAAAGCCTTCTTTACGTTTGTTTGTGTCTTCTAAAAGTACCGTTTGTTGCGAGCCAACGAGGTCGTCTTGTGCTTTTTTATTAATGCTTTCCTGCAAGCTGATCACTTGAGCAAGCCGTTCTTCTTTGACCTTGCGCGGCACATCATCTTCCAATGATTCGGCTCGTGTGCCCGGTCGTACCGAATATTTAAATGGAAAGACCTGACTGAAGCGCACTTCTTCCAAGACCTGCAAAGTGCATGTAAAATCCTCGTCTGTCTCACCGGGAAATCCCACAATTAAATCCGTACTAATTTCTACGGTAGGAATAACGCGGCGCAGGTAGTCAATCTTCCGCAAATAATCAGCTATGCTGTGCTTACGCCGCATCACCATCAGTATTGTGTCTGATCCCGCTTGAAAAGGTAAATGAACATAGTTACAAAGAACGGGGCGAGCGGCCATTAAATCTGACAATCTATCGTTCCAGTCGCGGGGATGGGGTGAGGTGAAGCGCAGCCGCAACAAGCCTTCCAAATGGGACAGTTCATCCAACAATTCATAAAAGCCATAGTCCTCTCCCACTTGATAAGAATTCACATTTTGTCCCAAGAGCCAGATTTCTTTCGCGCCATTCTTAATCATGGAGCGTGCTTCGCGCAAGATACCTTCCGGGGAACGGGACACTTCACGGCCTCGCGTGTGCGGTACGATGCAATAACTGCAATAATTGTTGCAGCCTTTTGTGATGGCGATATATCCCCGCAATCCCTCAACACGCCCCTGTTCTTGCCAAACTTCCGGAACAAATTCGCTGACAGATCCTTCCCAAGTCTGCCAATCTGTGTAACAACCTCGTTTGCCATGACTTGCATCTTCCACAAACTCCGGCAGCCGAAAAAGATTGTCCGGGCCTAACACAAAATCTACGTGGGGAGCACGTTTTAACAAGGATTTACCCACTTGCTGAGCCACGCACCCGGCGACGCCAATAATGAGCCCCGGCTTGCGTTCTTTGAGCGGACGAAGTGCGCCTAAAAAACTGTAGACTTTATTTTCCGGATTGGCGCGAACAGAACAGGTGTTCAAGAGGATAAGATCCGCTTCTTCCGGGTCATTAACCGAGATAAAATCCATGGGTGCCAACATACCGAACATGCGCTGTGTATCATGTTCATTCATTTGACAGCCATAGGTTTTTATATAGACAGATTTAGACACTTTTCAAAGGGTTCCTGATAAAAAAAGAAGGTTG
>JAAYJI010000260.1 GCA_012523015.1 Candidatus Hydrogenedentota bacterium | reverse complement strand
TTTCCCGTTCGCGCTGAATGGACGGCGCATAAACCCAGTTTTCTGCGTAAAAGATTTGACCCTTACTGTTTCGTTCCGCCTCCAACATGCGTTCTACACTCGCCAACCCCTGGTTGAGGGCGTCCTCTTTCGGAAAATGATCGCCGTGGAAATCGTCGGTGTCATCGCCTAAATAACCGGTGAAGGGCTTTTCCAAAATCACGGAGATATCCCGTTTCAGCGCGGCAATGGTAACTTCCTCATGTCCTGCAACCAACACGCAGCAATGGATAAGTTCCACTTTGTCGAGGAGGGCATCCAAGGTCTCGAAATGGGTAATGCCTCGCTCTTGTGCATAGACGGCAGCCTGTTCTTGATCCAGTGCGTAGACGCCGCGCAGATCTACATGCACGCCGTGTACACGGCGCAGCGCTTCGTAATGAAATCGTGCGGAAAAGCCTGCGCCAACAATACCCGATCTGACTGTTTTTTTATTGAACATGGTGTTGATCCCGTGGGCTATAGTTATTTTTCGTGAAAACTCTTGTACGTCGCGTATCCCTTTTAACGAAATAATAGAGACTCAAAAAGCAATGTACAGCAAGGAATACGCTCGATTCAATTGTAGGTCATTGTACACTGTTTTTCCGCTTTTGTTTCTTTAACAGTGCTGAGGTTTGATACACTTCTCCCGATGCTGCTGCACAAAGTAGTTTTCAGCGTCTCAATTCCCGAATTGTTTTTGATTTTTCTCTCTCTTTGTAACCGAACTTTATCTCACAAATTGAAAGCGATTTGCCATGACCAACTATAAAATTCATGTTATTTCAAATACCCATTGGGACCGTGAATGGTTGTTTAATTTTCAAGAGACGCGGATGCAGCTCGTTGAGTTTTTAGACGGTCTCGTGGAGACCATGGAACAACATCCCGATTACCGTTCTTTCGTCTTAGATTCCCAGTCCGTACCTATTGAAGATTATCTGGAAGTGCGCCCGGAGATGCGCGAAGGCATCGAAAATCTGGTGAAATCCAAGCGCCTTCTTATCGGTCCGTGGTACACCTGTCCGGAAGGGTTCGAGGTCAACGGCGAATCATTGATCCGGAATTTATTGGTCGGCCATCGTGTGGCGCGGTCCTACGGGCACGTGATGAAAGTGGGCCATACGCCTTTTTCTTACGGTCAAAACTCGCAAATGCCGCAAATCTATTCCGGATTCGGCATCAAAACCATGCTCTTTTATCATGGTGTAAGTCAGGACCAGGTTCCCAATGAATGGATTTTTGAAGGGGCAGACGGAACACGCATCTTAGGTTCTCAAATGAGCAGCGGTGCTCGTTACAACTACTACCACGGTGTTTACCGACCCGCTGTAACAGGTAAGACCATCAGCGAACGCGAATATACATGGAAAGAAGGGGGGCTGCCCTTTCATCGTGCCACATCTGAGCAGGCATTGTCTCATTATGCCTTGCTTGAACCGGTTCTTAAATTGGATCGTGAACGGCTGCGCAGGTCGTTGTTGGCGCTGCGTGACGCTGAAATTAAAGTGGTCACTACCCGTCATCTTGCCTTTATGATGGGACATGACAGCAGCATTGCAGATCCTATCGAAATGGAAATGATTGAGGCGGCCAAGGAGCTTCTCGACGGACAAGAAATAGTACATGGCCACTACGAAGAAATGATAGACGCCATTTATAAGGAAGTGCCTTGGGATAAGCTGGTTGTGCTGCGCGGTGAGCGCCGTGTACCCAAGCCCATGCCCATTATACTGCATCTCTACAGCGATGTGCTCTCGAGCCGTACACGCATGAAATACCGCAGTTCACTGGCGGAATATCTGTTGCAGACACGGGTGGAGCCTTTCGGCGTCGTTGCCGCGTTAAATGGCGCTGCCCATCCAGGCGTGCTGCTTGATCTGGCTTGGAAGACCATGTTGCGTTGTCATGCTCATGACAGCATTTCCGGCAGCGGCGTTGATGCCATCGAAGAAGATGTTATGAATCGCTTGCGTCAGGTTCTCGATATCGGCCAGGGACTGTATACAAGGAGTCTTGCCCATATACAGAGACAAGTTGACACCTCTCATCTGGCTGATGACGCCATAGTATTGACGACATACAATCCGCGACCAAGGAAAGGCCGTGAGGTGGTGGAAGGCGTAGTAGACTTGCCTTGGGAAGGACCGCGTCCGCGCTCACAGTTCTGTATCCGTGATGTTGTCACCAATGAAATCATCCCCATGCAGTGCGCGGCACGAAAACCGCAATGGGTAATTGTTAACCATGCCGCAGACGCCACCGCCATGATGCAGACAGAACGATTCAAGATTTATTTTGAAGCGGAATCGGTTCCCGGTCTGGGCTATGCGTCCTATTATGTGGATCGTGACGGCAGCTTCACAACGGGAAGCTTGGTGACCGGTTTCAATACAATGGAGAATGAGTGGCTCCGCGCCGTTATTCGTAACGACGGCACCATTTCACTGACTGATAAAGAACGGGGCACCGTTTATGATGACCTCCATTATTTTGTCGATGACGGCGAGGCGGGACATGCCTGGATGCACCTGCGCCCTGCGCAAGATGCTGCTATTGATAGTCGAGGCTTCCCGGTTCGGATCGCCTTGGTCGAAGATGGTCCGCTTTTAGCGCGGTACCAAATAGATTATGAAATGCGTGTTCCAAGTGGTTTGAATGAAAACGGGGGAGACCCGTGGCAGCGCCTTGATGGCGTGGGCAATCAGGCTTCCCGCGGTTCCATCGAAAAGCCCATGATCATCAGCTCTGTGGTTACCTTGAAAAAAGGTGCCCGTTCACTGGAAGTAACCACCCATTTTACGAATGAGGCGGAATGCCATCGGCTGCGCCTTGTGTTGCCTACGCGACGCCAAGGCACAAGCTGTCACGCGGAAAGTGCCTTTGACGTAGTCGTGCGGGAAACCGTCTTCGACGAAGACAGCGTCTGGCATGGCGCCAAGGGCGTTACTTTCCCCATGCAGCGTTTCGTCGATGTGAGTGATGGCGACAGTGGATTGGCGTTTATATCTGCCGGCTTGCGTGAATATGAGGTAACAGACGACGCGGAACGTTCTATTGCCGTGACCCTGCTCCGCGCCTATGAGGTGCAATTGACTACGGTGAGCCATCGCTGGGAAGAGCAGCCGCAAATGAAGCTTGCTCAGTCGCCGGGATACCACGAGTTTTCTTATCGCATTTATCCGCACGGCGGTACATTCGAGGAAGGCGGTGTTTTATTGGAGGCGGAAGGTCATGTGACTCCCTTTGAATTGGTTCAAGCCGGAGTATCCCGTGGCAGTCTGCCGCCCCGACACGGCTATCTGGATATTCAACCGGAGGCGGTTCAGATGGCTGCCTTCAAGCGTTCCGACGCCGACGACGGATGGATTCTGAGGCTATTTAATCCTACAGACAAATCTGTGGATGCCTGTATCACGCTTCCCTCCAGCTTTGTCCGTGCGCAACAGGTGAGTTTGGAAGAAATAGCTGGCGCGGAAGTGATCATTAGAGAGGGACTGCTTCGATTGGAGATTCCTGCGAAAAAAATTGTTACGCTCCATTTGGCAGAATAAGCTCGCTTTCAGCAGCGTCAAAACATAGGTTTTCAGGCTCTGAGGATTCGGCAAAATCACGCTCTCTTTTATCACGGGCTCTCGTAGCGTAAAATAGAGGGATTGTTTTTGGTTGATGGTGATGAAAAGACATCCGTAAATCGCAGGGCGTGAAACCGTTGATGCTTTGAAAGGATAGGTGTGATGATTCAATTTTTGGGTTTGAGAAAATATTTTAAGAAGGGGGTATTCATTTTGACTCTAACGACTTTGTGCGCAAACCTTGCCGTTGCAGAAACCGGATTCCGTAAACTGGGCAGCCTTTCGCCCGACGATCCATTGCAGGTACAGCGTTTTGAATTGGACAATGGTTTGCAAGTCTATCTCACGGTAAACCGTGATGAACCGCGTTTCTATGCTGAAATTGCTGTGCGCGCAGGCAGTAAGAACGATCCGCCTGAAGCCACAGGTTTGGCCCATTATATGGAGCACTTGCTTTTTAAAGGCTCGCAGCGCTTGGGCACCGTGGATTATGAAAAAGAAAAGAGTCATTTGCAGCGCATAGAAGAGCTGTACGAGGAGCACTTCAACGCAAAGGATGAAGAAGAGCGCCGCCGCATCTACGATGAGATTACCCGTGAGTCTACTGCTGCCGCTGCCTTTGCTGTCCCCAACGAATTAGATCAACTCTACCGCACCATGGGCGGGAAAGATATCAACGCCCACACATGGCATGAAGAGGTGGTTTATAAAGTGAATTTGCCCATGAATTGTCTGGAACAGTGGGCGGCTCTGGAATCAGACCGTTTCAGAGACCCTGTGTTTAGGCTCTTCCAAACGGAACTGGAAACCGTTTATGAGGAGATGAATCGTGCCCTCGATAATAAGATGCGTTTAATTCAGAATGCAGTAAACGCGCAGCTTTTTAAAGTGCATCCCTATGGACAGCAACCTACATTAGGTTTGGTTGAGCATTTGAAAAAACCGTCCATTAAGCGCTTAAACAACTTTTTTGAGACGTGGTACACGCCCAAGAACATGGCCATATTTATTTCAGGTGATATTGATGTGGGCGGCACCATGGAAACGATCGTGAAGTATTTTGGAGACTGGCAGCCCCATCCTTTGCCTGAAAAAGTTACGTGGAACGAAGCACCGCTCACAGAACGAGAAGAAGTGCGGGTTCAATACGAAGCGGAGCCTTTTGTGTTTCTCGCCTTCAGAACGGTTCCCAGTTTAGATGAAGATGTCGAAGCCTTGGTGGCATTCGATATGATTTTAGATAATGCTGTGGCGGGATTGATCAATTTGAACCTGAACCAAAAACAGCGCGTGCGCTTGGCTGGCTCATTTCCCATGTTCATGAACGATTACGGCGTTCAATATTTTTATGCCATTCCTAAAGACGGTCAGCCTCTCGAGGAGGTGGAAGCGCTGCTTTTAGAGCAGATCAATCTCGTCAAGGAAGGCGCCTTCGAAGATTGGATCATCCCCGCCATTATTAATGATTATAAAAAACGGGAAAAGGTCTCCTTCGAATCGAACACCTCTCGTGTTGAATTGATGCGCCGTTCGTGGATCGCCTTTACCGAATGGGAGTATGCTTACAAAAGCATTGAACGTCTGGAAAAAGTGACCCGTGAAGATGTTGTGCGCGTGGCAAAGAAGTATTTTGATAGCGGTTATATTGCAGGATTTCGCGAGGATAAGCCGCACACGCCTCCAAAAGTCGATAAACCGCCGCTGCCTGATTTTTCCATTGACTCCAAGCGTCGTTCCAAGTTTGCCGAAGAAATTTTAAGTCTGCCTTTGGAACCGATTACCCCTGTATTTTTGAAAGAAGGCGAAAATTATCAACACGTTGTTGATCCTTCCGGATTGGAATTGTATTATGCCGCCAATCCGCTAAGTGATGTCTTTAATCTCAGCATTATTGTTGATTACGGGACCGATCAAGACCCGCGTATGTCCATAGCCAGCCGTTTGATGGAGCGAATCGGCACAACGGAAATGGATTCCTCTGCGCTGCAGAACGCATGGTACAAATTGGGTACCGGTTTTTCCGTGACCGCGTCAAAAAGCCAATTTACCATTCTCTTGATTGGATTGGATAAGTCATTGGGAAGTTCATTGCGCTTGCTCAGTGAGATGGTTGAAAATCCGAGCGTCGACTCAGAGACCTTGGAAGAATTAAAGCAGATTATTTTGGTGCAGCGGGAAGATGCCAAAAAAGATCCGGATACCTTGTCTGCAGCAGTGGTAAATTATGCGCGCTACGGGGATGAATCGCCTTGGCTGAATATGATTCCTGCCGAGGAGGTGCGGGCGCTTACGGCGCAGGAATTGCATGATGCAATCCGCAGCGCCTTGAAGAGCCGCCATTCCTTGCTCTACAGCGGCACACTGGCACCGGAAGAAGTGTTGACTCAATACAAGGAGATTTTTATTCATCAAGAAAGCTTAGATGAACCTGTCCCGTACAAGAGTCTTGCCGTTCATAAACCGGAGGAGAATGAAATTTATTTTCTGGAACGGCCCATGACACAGACTCATGTTACTATCGAGTTTGGCGATGTGCCCTTTGATCCGGAGCTTAATGCAGCAATCAAATTGTATAACAATTATTTTTCCGGGAGCATGTCCGGTATCGTCTTTCAAGAACTGCGCGAAGTGCGCGCCCTTGCTTACATTGTTGGCGCAAACTATCGTCAGGGAGATCGGGTTAGCGATACCAATATTCTTACCGGTATTATTCAGACCCAGGCCGATAAAACCATAGAAGCAGTGACTGCCTTCGTGGATTTACTCGACAATTTACCCCAATCTGATGAACGCTATAAGGCGGTGAAAGAAGCAGCGCTTAATAATTTGCGTTCGGGAAGGATCAGTTTCCGAGCCATACCGCTGCTCGTCTTGGCATTGAGATACCGCGGTTTGGATTACGATCCCAGAGAAAAGGAGTATGCCACGATTATGGCGGCAGAGACAGATGATCTGTTATTTCAATTTCACAGAGAACATATTCAAGGAAAGAAAAAAATGATTTCCATTATCGGGGAAGCGGAGCGCGGCGATTTCGATGCCCTTAAAGAAATCGCGCCTGTGAAAGAAGTGACGGTAAAAGATATCTTTGTCGACTGATGCCCTTGTTTTATTTACATGCGTGTTCAACCACCTAGAGACTTAAACTTGCCAACGCAGAAACCACACAGGTGCCTTTGTGAGTGCAGCAAATCCATGTGCTGACCACCCCTTGCTACAGCGGGTGCGGCAGACCATCGAGAGCTATCATCTATTGCAGCCCGGGGAAACTGTTCTGGCCGCTGTCTCCGGCGGGGTAGATTCCATGGTGCTTTTGCAGGTACTGCAGCGATTGGGTTATCCCGTCGAAGTCGCTCATTTCGATCATCAGACCCGAGACGGAGCAAGCGGCTTGGATGCGGCATTTTTGCGAGAACACTGCAAAGTACAGGGGATTCCTTTCCATTGCCGCAGCGAGGCGGTTGAATCGAAGGCTGCGGCGGAAGGGCTGTCTTTTGAATATTTCGCCCGTGAACGCAGATACGCCTTTTTCGTAAAGACCGCAAAAGAACAGCAGATCAACGTAATTGCTACAGGACATCAGCAGGACGATCAGGCGGAAACCACACTGATGGGACTGCTCGGTCTTGCGAGTCATATTGGTCCGGGTGGATTGCCGCCCCTCAGCGCGCGCGAATCATGCCGTATCATTCGCCCTTTATTTTCGTGTCCCCGAGAAATGGTGATAGCGTGGGCAGAGCAAGAAAAGCTTTCATGGAGGGAAGATCTCAGCAATAGAGAGTCTATTTATCTCCGCAATAAGATCCGACTGGAAATGATGCCCTTGTTAAAGGAATATGTGCCTGATATGGTGGCGCGTCTCGCACAGGCGGGCGCCTATTATCGCAGTTGCAGTTCTTTTTTAGATCAACAGGCAAGTGCCTTCTTGAAAACGGTCATGAAAGAGGAGGGGATACACCGCCCCGTCCAAATTATAGATCGTAACCGCTTTTTAAAAGAACCGGAGATCCTGCGTTTGCATAGCCTTAAACTCATGGCGTACAGGCACGGTGTTACCATCAGCTTTGCCCATGGGCTGCGCGGCGATGCCTTTATAAAAGACGCAGCACCGGGCAAGTATTTTGATTTGGGAGAAGGCTTGCGTCTTTATAGGGCGCGCGACGGTGTGCATGTCGTTGCGCCTAGGGATCGACGTGAAGATTGCCCCGACAGGCCGGTTCTTTTAAATGTGCCCGGTATAACGGGATTCAACACCTTTTCCGTTGAAGCACAGGTTCTTGAAACCCGCGCGCTGTCTCCTGCGCATATCCGTGCAAAGGCTTCCGCGTCACTGCAATTCTTTGATTTTGACGCCTTGACGGCACCCTTGACGCTTCGCTCACGACGGCCCGGAGATCACATGATTCCTTTTGGCCAGGGGCGGCCCAAAAAAGTGAAGCGTCTCTTGATCGATTCGGGTATTCCTGAATATGAGCGCGACCTGTTACCGCTCTTCGTCGCAGGCGATGAAATTTTATGGATTGTCGGATCTCGGCGCAGTGCCCACGCTCCTGTGAGCGGCGAAACCCTAAAGGTTTTGCAATTGGAATGCCGCTATGAGCTGCGAGCAGAGGATTAGGGGATTAGTCTTCTTTTTCAGCCGGCCCATCCGTCTCAAAAAGCAGGCGCAGCTGATCCCGTTCTTCCGCCGCACGATTGATCCCCTGCAGCGCAAGCTCTGCGACCTCATCCAATTCTTCTTGGAAGCCATGGCGATTTTTGCGCACACCAAAACGGTCTAAAAGATCGCCATAACGGGCTTTCATAGATTCCGGAATGCCGTTAACACGGTGGGCAACACGCCGCGCCGGATTCCCCGCCCAAATCTCCATGGGACCAATATCTTTCGTCACCACGCTATGTTGGGCAACGACAGCGCCATCTCCGATAGCAACACCGGGGCAAATATAGCACGTGCTTCCGATCAAACAGGATTCACCGATAACGATGGGATCCGAGATGTAGGGGGTCAGCCTCCAGTGATCTGAGGTGCCGAGTACGGAATGATTCGTGTCCCGTATCACACAGAATTCTGCGATACCTGTAAACCTGCCGATTTTTATGACAGTTCGTGCTTCAAAAAAACAGTTGTAACTGATACCGCTGTAGGTATCGAGTATAATTTTTCCTTCTTTGCTGGTACGAAGGATTACGTTATTTCTAATTCTACAGAAGTCGCCCAGTTCTACATGGCCATCCACTTCAAGTTGTGATCCCTTGAGATTGCATTTTTTTCCAATGGAAGCAAATTTGCGTGAATTAACCAATTGGCGCCATTTTTTTGCTAAACTGCCCATGAATCATGATCTCCCATAGCTGCGTTCAATCGACAGAATCCGTATCTTATCATAATAAGGAAGGGATTCTCGCTCTTAGATCGAAATCTAAAGCCGCCGTCTCTCCGGTATCACGTCCGTAGACAGCGTGAATTGTTACTGTCGCCAGCGGTCTCCGAATGGCGGCATGCTTCAAGCTTCACCACCACATTTTTCTTGGAGCGCCCTTTCCAAGTGTGCAGCGCACAGGCCGTGTCCCGTACCCGTCCAATGGAATTGATCGGCGGCGAATACGGTCTCATCTCTTTGCGCCGCTTCATTGATTGCCTCTGCGATTCCTTCAACTTGTGCTATCTCAAGGTTGGCGCAGATTGCGTTGAAAGCGCTAAAGTAGGGTTCTATACAATCCACGGTAAAGACGAGAAGGGGGGTGTCGCCGCAACGCTCCTTCACCATCCTCAGCAGACGCTCCGTAGTCTGCACACTTTCTTCAAAGAGGGGGAAGGAGCGCCCTTTCTCTTCCACAAGATTCTCGATCGTGTTGTCTCTTGACGGCAGCCCATGCCGGTTATCGATACGGTAGGCGAGAGAGCGGAGTAGTCGAGACGGAATCCATGAAAGGGCGGCAGACAAAGATCCATGGCCGGGATTTTTATAAATGATCTTCCCATTGTCCGATAAATAAGGTTGATCCACATGACACTGTCCCTTGGCGCTCAGCCGTGTCAATTCAAAAGAATTGTTAATAAAGTCGTTATGACAAAATTGCAGCACCACGAGATCCGGTGCGATCTGTTCCAGCCATTCATCCAGTATCAGGTATTCTTGAAGGGTACTGAAACCTTGCGCGCCGTAGGCAAAGGCGTCAAGCCCTAAGCTTTCCGACACAAGCGCATAATAGCTTTCTGATTGGTCTGCGTCTTCCGCGAAGGTATAAGAATCTCCGATGAAGAAGACGCGGCAGCCCGCACGATTAGGCCCGCCGAATTGTCGAAAGCCATTGTCATCCGTTGCTATAGTCACTTCATGGAGCCTGCCTACGCTGTCCAAACGCTCTTGCGTGCTGCGATAATTGCGCCGTCCTTGCCAGCCTAATTGTGGGTGCGGCTCAACGATAGGGCTCAGTTCCACGGGATAATAGGCATCTTTAATGCGGAACACAAGTTCCGCCGGCAATACTACAAGAGCAACAGAAAAGAGGATGAGGAATATGGGGGTGCTCAGGATTAAAAATCGTCGAGGCCGTTGCATAATTCGTTGACATGTCCTTGCAAAAGTCTATTCGTCAGCACACTGTTTTAGGTTATTCTAGCAAATACCGGTAGGCTTAGGAGCATCATTGAAAGAACACCAAGAGCATTCGGGGAGAGGGGCGTATTAAGGATAGCAAGCCTATTTTTTTTATACTTTGACTATGAATTCAAGCTATACTTTTTGGATGGTGGTAAAGCTTAGGCGAAAGTATAGTATATATCCTTTAGAACCTTTAAGAAGGGAAGAAATCTCATGAGCGCTGTGATACGGGTGATTTTATTAACACTGACACTGCAGGCTATCGTAGGGGCGGAAGAAACGTGGAAAGTGGTGACGGGCAAGATACATGAGGGTGATTTGGCGGTTCACGTCGCTTTATCTGACTTGCGTGAAATTGGCGCTACTTTTGATCTCGTTTTTGAAGGTGTTCCGGATACAAAAGGGATTCCCGAGGGTAATTGCATTCTCTTGGGCAGCGCCGCCAACAATAAAGCGACGCAGATGTTGGCAGAAGGAGGGCTGCAGCTGCCGCAAGCTCCGGAGAATCCTGAAGGATACGCGATTCATACAGTGGAACGTCATGACGCACGCCTTCTCATCGTTGCAGGCGCATCGGTGGCGGCCGATGTTTACGGACTCTATTGGATTCTTGACCGTTTGCGCGTGAATCATTTCATCCCGCATATCAATACCCGTCGCGAACCTATTGTAAGCGTGCGGGCAGGCTTGCCCCGCGGCCGTTTCACTCCCAAAGAACATTCTGAAGCGCTCATGCGTACGGCGTTGCGCTATACCTTCAATTGGTTTTCCGGCAGCAACGCGTTAGATCTCATCCCTTGGCCGGCGGAACCTGAAATGACCGAAAACGCGGCACATCGTGAGGAGGAACGCGAATTGATTCGCTATGCCCATGACCTGCACATGAAGTATTACGTCGTCAGCCACGATTTAACCTGCCATCCCGTCCTATTGGAAAAGTTTAATGCATCCCTCAATCCCTGTGACCCCACGTTCCGGGAAGTGGTCCAAGAAAAATATCGCCTCCTCTTTCAAGGGCTCCCTGAATTGGATGCGGTTCATATTCTGACCGACGATATCACCGGATTTTGGGATCCTTATGTGCCCTTCGAATTTGCTCGGGACGTAGCTGAATGTGAATGGTCGTACGTCAAACGTTTTCATGAATGGGTCGCTGCTGTATACGAGGTGGTCGTGGAGGAGTGCGACAAAGTCTATTTCCAACGAACGTGGGGCTTGCGCGAATATGAAGTCCATTGTCAACCAGACGTATTCCGCGCCATTTTTACCGATGACATTCCAACAAGCGATAAGTTTTTTCTCATACCGAAAATTACACGGGCGGACCGCTGGTGGTTTCAACCGTATAATGCCACCTTCAATCAAAGCCCTCATAACACCATAGTACATTTTGAAAGAATGAACTGCTATGAAGATCCAGCCTCCTATCTGTTTCCCACATTTTCTGGAGATTATTATCAAAGCGGACTGCAATACGTGACGGATCCCATCGACAATAATGTGCGCGGTATGACAGCAGTAAGCGGAAGCAGCTGGGACGATTGGGGCACGGAAGCCGCCTATAGCTATGTCATATTTCGCCTCATGTGGGAGCGTGACGTGAACATGGAGGAAGTTGCCCGTGATTTTTGCGCGATCCATTTTGGCGCTGAGGCGGCAGAGATCCTGGCTGCCGCCTATCTGCGTTCGGCCGGCGCCTATAAATACGGTATTCATGTCGAGCCCATTTCCTATGGACAATTTAATTCTGCCCTTACAACGCGGGAAAATGTTTTTGTGGCGGAGGGCTTGCCCGCCATCGACAATGGGAAAGGGCACTTAGACTTTCTCCGCACCCTCTATCGGCGCTGTAAACCTTGGAAAATGGAAACGCTGCAGTCTTTGGAGCAGGGCTTGGACGGGGCACGCTTTATTCGTGAACGGGTCGAGGAGGCAGGGCCTTTGATGCAAGACAAAGAATTGGCAGCCGCGCTGTCAAATCGCGCCGCCATGACTTTCGGACTCATCCATACGAATAAACTGTATATGGAAACCATGTTCGCATTTTTTGATTACTGGGATAGCGGCTGTGAAAAAGACCGCCACACACTCGAAGAAGTGCTCACTGCTTTCGACTTGGCATGTAATGCCTTTGCGTCAACGCCAAACTTCAGCTATCAATTGGACGGCGTGAATATATTGCGACAGAATGGACATCGTCTTTTGGAAGATCGTGAGGAAGCCAAGCGCCGCCAAGAGACAACACCAAGCGAAAAGGACTTGGGAGGAATCATCGCGCAGCTTCAGCACCGTTATGAAGAGGTCTTGCAAGAGCGTGCCGCAGAACTTATCCAACTCGGATCTTTTGAGATCATGATTGATGGTCAGGATATGCTCGAGATAAAGGGCGATAGCTTTAAACTCATCCCCATAAAATGGGACGCCGGTTCCATGCATCGAGCGGAGCTGACCTCGCCTTTACCAAAACAACAGGGCACGGTCATTCCCAAAGATTTGGAATCACGGGCCATGCATCCTTTTGTCTTGGAACAGCCTGCCCCGCACAACGATTTTACCGTCCGTATCTATTTGAATGATTTGCCCGGCGGACAGGCGCTTATGAAATTCGATTTGTATTTCCTTCCCGATTCGCCGGAGCAGCTCGGTTTGGATGTGCCTTGGGGAGGCGATCATTTTTGAGGCTTCCTGACAGCGGCTGCAATGGTGGCCGTGTCATTTTATACTGGATGGAATGAACTGAAAGCGCAACCTGGCCCTTGTTATGTCCTTCGCTGCAAGGCTTTCATTTCAGCCTTGAATCGGCGCTCATGTATACTCCCTGTAAAGCAGCATTGCCTGCGTCTTCAAATTACGTCATTAGGAAAGGAATGTTATGCGCATTGTTGGATTCAGTTGTCTGATGATTTTGTTTGTGGTCTTCTCTGCCGGCGCCGTGGAATCTTGGAAAGTGGTCACCACCGACGTGCATGAGGGCGAATTGGCTGTAGAGGTGGCTATCGATGATTTGCGTGAAGCCGGCGTCGGTTTCGATCTCGCCATTGATCGGGTCAGCCATACACAGGGTATCCCCTCAGGTAATTGCATCATTTTAGGCGCATCACCTGCCAATCCCATTACCCAGTTGTTGAAGAGCGAAGGATTTGAAGTGCCTGCCCTTCCCGATAATCCGGAAGGTTGTGCCATCGCAACGCTGCAGCGTGAAGATGCCCGTATCATCGTGATTGCCGGGGCATCGATACAGGCCGATGTATATGGTTTATATTGGATTTATGACCGGCTCCGGGTTAATCGTTTCATACCCGAGATCAACACCCTACGGGAGCCTATTGTGGAGATACGATTGGGCGGCGCATGGGGTCGAAATTCCTACGGAGGCAGCTCTGAAGAACAATTGCGCAGTGCGCTGCGTTACGGATTTAATTGGGTGGCGGGGCCTAATATGCTTGATTTAATTCCGTGGGATGCCGATCCGGAAAGAGAGGAGAACGAGAAGCATCGTGAACGGGCACGGAAACTCATCGAATATGCTCATGCCCTGCACATTAAATTTTATGCCTTCAGCAATGAATTCACCGTGCATCCTTCCCTTTTAGAAGCGGTCAATGCTACCTTAGATCCTTGCGATCCCGCCTTTTGGGAAGCCGTCAAGGAAAAGTATCGGCTTTTGTTCCAAGGGCTTCCTGAATTGGATGGTATCAGTGTGTGCAACGATGATATCTCCGGATTTTGGGATCGTTATGTACCCTTCGATCTGACCCGCGAAGCGCCGGAATGTGATTGGCCCTACACGAAACGTTTTCATGCCTTCGTCAAAGCCACCCATGATGTAGTCGTGAAAGAATGCAACAAAACCTATTTCCATTTTACGTGGGGTCTTCGTGAACATGAGATCCATTGTCAGCCGGAAGTCTTTCGCGCCATTTTTACCGACGACATTCCTACCGACGATATCTATCTTATGCCAAAAATAACCCGTGGCGACCGCTGGTGGTTCCAACCGTATAACGCGACCTTTAATCAAACGCCCCATAACACGGTAGTCCTTTTTGAAACCATGAATTGTTATGAGGGTAGGCCGTCTCATATTTTCCCCACCTTTTCCGGAGACTATTTCCAAAGAGGTTTGCAAACCTTTATGGAGCCCGACAATAGCAACGTGCGCGGCATGGGCTCCCTCGCAGGAGGGCACAAGGATGACTGGGGCACCACAGGCGCTTATGCCTATGTGCTCTATCGTCTCATGTGGGATCGCGATGTATCCATGGATGAGGTGACTCGGGATTTCTGTGCCATTCACTTCGGCGAGGAAGCTGCCGATATTATGGCTTCCGCCTACCGGCTCACCGCAGGCGCGTACAAATACGGGCTTCATGTCGAACCCATTTCTTACGGTTCCTTCAACTCCTTTACCAATATGCGCGTAAATATTTTTACCGTTGAGGGATACCCCGCTATTGATAACGGCGAGGGTCATTTAAACTTTTTACGGCGTATGTATCTGCGCTGTGATCCTTGGCGCAAAGAAACCTTGCGTTCCATGGAACAGGGACTGGACGCTGCACGGGAAATTCGTGAACGGGTCGAAGAGGCAGGTCCGCTCATTGAAGATAAGGAATTGGCTGCTGCCGTGTCGAACCGTGCCGCCATGACATTCGGATTGATCAATACCAACCTCCACTATATGGACACAGTCTTTGCCTTTTTCGATTATTGGGATGAGGGTAACGAGAAAAACCGTGATGCCTTGGAAGAATCTTTGAATGTCTTTGACCTTGCGCGCAACGCTTTCGCCGCTACACCCAATTTCGGGTATCAATTGGACGGTGTCGATGTGCTCCGTGATAACGCTCATCGTCTCCTCGACGATCGGGAAGAGGCGATGCGCAGACAAGAAACGACGCCTGACGAAAAGGGACTGGAACGCATTATTGCAGAACAGCAGCAACGCTATGAAGAGATCTTGAAAGAGCGAAGCGATGATCTCCTAAAGCTTGGCCTTTTCGAAGTTTTGGTCGATGGACAGGATATGCTCGAAGTGAAGGGTGACGGCTATAAACTGATACCCATAAAATGGGACGCCGGACATGCCTATGTGGCAGAGATAACTGCGGCACTGCCTGAAGAATCGGGCACCGTCATTCTTAAGAATATTGAGTCTCGGCCCATGCATCCCTTTGTATTGGAGCAGCCTTCGCCCGAAAATGAATATACCGTTCGCATCTATCTCAATGACTTGCCCGGCGGCCAGGACTGGATGAAATTCGAATTGTATTATCTCTCGGACTCGCCGAAGAGCCTGGGCATCGAAGTGCCTTGGGGCGGCGACCGTTTTTAAAAGTCTATGAGCATGGCTGTATTGAAAGAACTGCCGCCTGCAATGAATGGCGGAATAAGGCGCTTCAATGTGCCGTTGCCGGATCTGTCCGGTGCCGCAAATCATGTAAGTGATGGACGCAAAAACGCCTGATCAATAGGACAATCAATTAAAGATGAATCCGGACGAAAAACGCGCAAAGATAAATGCTCTGTTGCCGTCCTTAAAAGAACTCGTGTCGCCGTGCCAAGCTTGCGGTCATGCCTGCGGTGCCGACAGGGTCGGTGCGGAAATAGGCAGCTGTGGCGCAGGCGCGGCAGGCGGTGAATGGGCACGATGGCAAGCGGCATTGCTTCATTTTGGCGAAGAGCCCATGCTCGTAGGCGATTCAGGATCGGGAACCGTCTTTTTCTCCTATTGCTGTATGAGCTGCGCATTTTGTCAGAACTGGCAAATCAGCCATGAAGGGGAGGGACATGATGGACACTTCAGCCTCCTCGCACAGGCGTTTTTAAGCTTGCAAGAACAAGGCGCTGTGAATATCAATCTTGTTACGCCCACCCAATATATTCTACCCATCCTATGCGCATTGGAGCTTGCCTATGCCCAAGGTTTGCGGCTGCCCGTGGTCTACAATACCAATGCCTACGACTCATTGCCTTTGCTGCGTTTGTTGGAAGGCGTTGTGGATGTGTGGCTGCCCGATATGAAATACATGAGTCATGATGCGGCACGTCAGTATTCAAAGACAGAAGCCTATCCTGATGTTGCCCGCGCCGGGTTGCGCGAAATGTACCGACAGTCCGGCCCGCTCCGTATAGAAGATGGTGTCGCTGTAAGCGGTGTGATGCTGCGCCATCTCGTTTTACCCAACAACATTGCCTCTAGCTATGAAATGCTTTTGTGGCTTCATGATGAAAAGATGACGGACATAGGCTTGAGTCTTATGAGCCAATATTCGCCCCAATACCAAGCGTCCCGCTATCCCGAAATTTCCCGAAGCGTAACGCGAAAAGAATATGACGATGTTGTCGCCTTCGCAGAAAAACTGTCCTTCAACCATATTTTGTTTCAGAACTTGGATAGTGCCGATGTGTACTTGCCCGATTTTAAGCGGCGGCGCCCCTTTCAAGATCCGTGAACCCACAAGGATTTGTGACCTTATTTTTTATAGCGGAGGCCAACCGTTGCCAGCGCTGAAAGCAGTCTCTTTTTTCAGCGTGAATGGGGCCGTATTATTCGTGGAAGGAGACAGTGGTTTAACGCGCCGCATATCTATAAAATGTAAGCAGGAAATTTTGTTATGAATGCCGCCCCATAATTGATTTTGAGAAGCCTAAAGAAAGACGCCATGCGCATTGGAATAGAACTTACACCTCTAACCTACAGACTGACCGGTGTCGGTTATTATGTGAGCCACCTAATCCATGAAATGCTGCACGTGGCGGAAGAGGAGTCTATCCGTGGCTTTGTTGCCGGTTTTCGCAGCATGGAGTCCTCTCTCAAGGACTTCCCCGTGAAACGAGTTCCCCTACCGCAGCGTGTCTTGAAGCTGCTGTGGGATCGTGTCCATGCGCCCCGTGTAGATTGCCTGTTAGGCGGGGTGGACGTATATCATGCTGTGAATTATGTGCTTCCTCCACTCAAACACGCCAAAGGAATATTGTCCATCCATGACTTGGGTTTCTTGCGGCAGCCCGACTGGAGCAACCCCGCAACACGCGCTCCCTTTGCCGCAACAATTCATAAAGATGCCTTGCGCGCCGATGCCATCATTGCCTGTTCCGAATCTACCCGCGACGACATTGTATCGCTCTTGCAGGTTCCGCCTGAACGTGTACACGTGATCTATGATGCGGCAGATGCATCTTTTGTCCCTGTAGCGCGCTCCACGGCACAAGAGCGTGTGGCGGCTGCGCTCGGACTAGAAGCACCCTATTTATTGTTTGTCAGCACCCTCGAAGCACGCAAAAATATCCTCACTTTATTAGAAGCCTTTGCGCGCACTTCCGTACCTCATCGTTTGGTTCTTGCCGGAGGAGCGGGGTGGGGCAGTGCCTCAATCCTGGAGCGTGCTAAAAAGGCGGACTTATCGGAACGGGTTCTTCTTACCGGATATATCCCGGACCGTTCCCTCTTCCCTAGTCTGTACAGCGCGGCAGATGCCTTTGTCTTTCCCAGTTGGTACGAAGGATTTGGGCTTGCGCTGCTGGAAGCGATGGCATGCGGCTGTCCCGTCATTACATCCAATAGTTCGTCCTTGCCTGAAGTCGGCGGTGACGCGCCCCTCTACGTAGATCCCGGCGATGTTGACGGACTTGCCCACGCCATAGAACGGCTTTGCGGGGATAAGGCACTGCAAGAGGCAATGCGTGAAAAGTCTATTGCCCAATCCCGTAAATTTTCTTGGCGTCAATGTGCGGCGCAGACACTGCACTGTTATCGGAGTCTCTTTTAATGCGTGTTCTTTTTCAAGGGCTTTTAGCCGGTAATCGAAGCGGAACGGGCCGCTACAGTGTTGAGCTCGTCCATAATCTTGCGCGTTTGGAAGATGGCCCGGAAATGGTCTGTCTGTGGCCCGACGGATCGACTGCCCCTAAGGCAGACGAAAAGATACAAATTATTCCTTGTCGACCGGGATTTATCAATCGTTTTTACCGAGAGCAGATAAGCCCTTCTAAAGGGGCAAAAAAGTATGGCGCAGCACTTATCCATTATCCGGCAAGCGTCGCCGGTACCAGCCGTTTTTGTCCCGTCGTCGTCACCGTTCATGATCTATGCTATAAAGTTCATCCTGAATGGTTCCCGACCAGCCGGGTTTTATATTATAATTTCTTTATGGATAGAGGGATTCGCCGTGCCGCCCGAGTGATCGCCGATTCCCAAGCCACTGCAGAAGACATCCGTCACTTTTATAAAATCCCTGAATCGCGCATTGATGTTGTGCCCTTAGGGGTAGACGCTGCCTTTCATCCGATTCCTGAAAAAGAACGCAAAGACCTGCTGGCTGCCTATACGCTACCGGAAACCTTTTTCCTTTTTGTGGGTACCCTTGAGCCGCGTAAAAATCTGCTCCGTTTATTGGAAGCATGGGCACGGGCCGACACTGCCGTGCCTGATCTGGTGGTGGCAGGCAGGGTGGGATGGAAAGTGGATCCTGAAAAGTTGATAGGCCGATCCCTCGACCATCAGCGTGTTCATTTTTTGGATCATGTTCCCCAAGCATTGCTGCCGGCTTTGTATAGCGAAGCCGTGGCTTTTGTCTGGCCCAGCCTGATGGAAGGTTTCGGGTTGCCCTTGGTTGAAGCCATGGCATGCGGGACACCTGTGATCACCTCCAACATCTCGGCTATGAAGGAAGTGGTGGGGGATGCGGCATTGACCGTAGCGCCCCATGATATTGCTGCCCTTGCAGAGGCGATGGTTGCCTTGGCAGAAGAGGACGGGTTGCGCTATTCTTTGCAACAAGCCGGGCTCAAACGAGCTGCAGCCTTTAGTTGGCAGCGTACAGCCGCGCTCACGTGGAGCGCCTATCAAAAGGCCGGTGTATGATAGTAGTAGACGACCCTAAACATAAGGGATAACGATGAAGGGAAAAAGAGACTGCCCTATGAAGATTGGTATTGATCTAACGCCTTTTACAAAGATACCGACCGGAGTCGGTCAGTATACACGCCATTTGCTGCGGGAATTGGTCGAACTGAAAGGGGAGGACACCTTTTCCGGCTTAGCCGCGAGTCTACGGTCATTAGATAAAAAAGCCATTCCCATTCATTACAGCCATATCCCCATTCCTTCCCGTCTCATGTATCGCATCTGGGCGCGCTTAAAAAGGCCTTACGGCGATACGCTTTTGCGTGGTATCGATGTCTTTCATGGGGTGAACTATGTGCTGCCTCCCCTCAAACGTGCGCGAGGCGTTCTTTCCATTCATGACTTGGGTTTTCTACGTAAATCCGAATGGTTCAGCCCCAAGATTATGAAGCCCTTTTCCCGCAGCATTCGTGAAGATGCCCGCCGTGCGGATAGGGTTATCGCGGTGTCTAAATCGACACGAGACGATATCATCAATTACTTGGGTATCCCACCGGAAAAAATACGGGTGATTTACGAGGCGGCAGATCCTTTTTTTAAGGCAGTCGCCAAAGAGGAAGCAGCCGCCATTGTCCATGATAGCTTAGGGATAACATCGCCCTATCTTTTATTCTAGGGTACATTCGAAGCACGCAAAAACGTGACCGGGCTGCTGACTGCATTCTCAAAAGCGGACATCCCCCATACGCTTGTTGTTGCAGGCGGACCGGGTTGGCGTAGTGAAGAAGCCTTTCAACTCCAAGACCAACTCGGATTGGCAGAACGTGTGGTGTTCACCGGGTATCTGCGCGATCGTATGTTGCTTCCTATCCTTTACAGCGGAGCCGATGCCTTTGTATTCCCCAGCTGGCATGAAGGCTTCGGGCTGCCCCTCTTGGAAGCCATGGCATGCAATTGTCCTGTTATTGCGTCAAATGCCTCTTCGCTGCCCGAAATCGGAGGAGATGCTGCCATTTATGTCAGCCCGGAAAATACAGATGAGCTGGCGCGGAAAATGGAATTGGTCACCGGTGATCCCCGTGTGAGTGAGAGCCTGCGCGAAAAGGGCGCAATCCGAAGCCGTGAATTCTCATGGAAAAAATGTGCACAGGAAACGTGGGACTGCTATGAAAGCTTGAAATGATGACCGGCCCATTAAAGTCGATGGTTATACGTACTTGAAGGGACTCACCAACACCGAAGGCGGCGTCTCTTTATAACAAGCACCGTAGTAGAACAGATCAATCAGACCTTCCGCCACTTCACCGGATAGATGCGTGTCGGGAAGATAAGATTTTGAGGTCACGAAAGTATCCATCATACCAATGAGAATCAGGGCAAGGCTCTGCGCGTCACCGCCTGCTAATTCAGCGCGGTCAAGACCGTCTTGCATGATTTCTTCCAAGAAGCGAAAGCGTCGCAAACGATAGATGGACTTGTCTAATTTCAGACCGCATTTCGGCGGCGAAAAATATAATTGTAAAATAAGGCGCACTGCCTGAGGATTGCGTTCGGCAAAGGCGAAGGTGGTTCGTGCCACAGCTTTCAACCGACCAATCACCTCGGAATAGCTCTCTCGTGCATTCAGCAGTGCCTTGGTATATTCTGCAATGGCGGGTTCAAGAAGCCGCCGAAACAATTCTTCTTTATTTGTAAAATAATAATATAAAACGGGACGAGTTACGCCGGCACCTTCAATGATTTCACGGATACTGGTCGCTTCATAACCTTTCTCCGAAAATAATTTTAAGGCACTTTCAAGAAGCCTTACTTCCGCTTCATTGACTTCTCGTTGTTCCGTAAAGGGCTGTTCCATAGCAGTCTTTCATGTACCTACCGTTAGTTATTGATTACAAATGGGTATCATAAACCAGATTGAGACAAAAAAACAAACACCGCAGGTTCAAACTCGAATTGCAACCCCTTCCTGAAAAAAGACTTCGGCAGGAGTTCTGTAATGAAGTGTTTTCCCGGGTCGATTATTTCCCTCGCCAACAGCCCGTGTCTAACGGCTTGTCGTGAATGGCACTAGAACTGATATGCTCGGAAAACGCCGACCACCTATACATTTCTGTCGACGCAAAGGACGGGAAGCGCACGAGAGGGGGCGGTGAATGGGATAGCGAAACAGAAGGTTAAGGGAGCGTTTCAACGGCGCGTTGAGTTGTGTAGGTTCGTGTGCATACCCGCACCGGCGTCATTGGGTGTGGGTGAAGCTAGGCGCACTCCAGTCCATCAGCGGGAAATTCCTCCGCCCTACCGTGCACGCTAAAGCCCTGATGCACGCTTAAACCTCTATGGCATGGGGAAACCTTCAATCTGCCGTGTAAAAAAAATTGACAAAAATAGCCAACGGATGCTATACTACTAGCCTATGTGAATCACAAAAGGGCTGTTTTTAGTGCCCTGTGAAATGTTTAGTTGCAGTAGTGACACTCGTTTGTATCGCCCACTGCCGGCGCTTAAGGTCGCGGCGCTGAAAGAAAGTCCCAGGAGGGAGGTTGAATTTACGTGACGAAGGTTCGTGTTAAAGTAGACGAGCCCTTTGAAAAAGCATTGCGTCGTTTTAAGAAAAAATGCAATAAAGAAGGGCTTATGCAACGTCTGAAAGAAGTTAAATATTTCGAAAAGCCTTCAGAACAACGGCGTCGGCGCTTAGCCAAGGCGGTCGCCCGTGCCGTGCTTGAAGAACAATAATCGCTCTACGTCGTAAAATAACGTTAATATTGAAGCGGCAGGCTTAGTCCTGTCGCTTTTTTTATGGCGGTTAGAATGTGCTTCAGCTTACCGGGTCAAGAATGGCGGCGCAGCGCCTCAAGCTATAAACGCTTTCCTGCCGGCATGCCCTCTCCCTTCGCAATTCATAGACTTCCTTTTGTTATAATCATTTTACTAAAATGAGACGGTTCTTATTTTGATGTTTCTCTTGTGTTTTGTATCTATGGGTAGAACTACACTGCTGCTGTTTGGATGACGGAAACATGGAAGACATAATTTCATGAGCGAATATTTGTTGGAAATGCGGGACATTACGAAGAAGTATCCCGGCGTGGTAGCGTTGAACAACGTGAATTTATCTGTTAGACCGGGCGAGGTTCATTGTCTTGTGGGGGAGAATGGGGCGGGCAAGTCGACGCTCATGAAAGTACTTGCTGGCGCTATTTCCAAAGATGAGGGGCAAATATTTCTCAACGGTGAAGCCGTTGAATACAACACACCCCATAAGGCGGCGCGCCTAGGCATCAGCATGATTCATCAAGAATTCAATTTGGTGCCGCAAATGAGCGTGGCAGAAAATATCTATCTGGGCCGTGCGCCCCGTCGTCTTGGTGTGGTACAGTGGCAGGCGCTTTATGACAATGCTGCCCGCGCCCTGGAACAGTTGAACTCGGATTTAAATCCGCGGCGTCTCGTGGGTACCTTGAGCGTGGCCGAACAGCAGGTGGTGGAAATTGCGAAGGCATTGTCCATTAACGCCCGTATCCTTGTGATGGATGAACCGTCCGCCACCTTGACCGATCACGAACTGGAATCATTATTTACCTTGATCAAGTCGCTCTATAGACAGGGCATGGCGATCATTTATATTTCCCATCGTTTGGAAGAAATCTTTGAGCTGGGACGGCGTGTCACGGTCATGCGCGATGGGCATTGGATCAGCACGGGCGATGTTTGCGATGTATCTCGGGAAGAGTTAATACGGATGATGGTTGGCCGTGAACTCAAAGATGAATTTCCGAAGCGGAGTTCCGAGCCCGGAGCTGTTCGTTTGCGTGCAGAAAAACTGGGGCGGAAAGGAGTGTTTTCCGACATATCTTTCCAAGTACGTGCGGGGGAAGTGATTGGTCTTACCGGCTTGGTGGGCGCCGGTCGTACCGAAGTTGCCCGCGCTTTATTCGGCGCAGATCCTTTAACGGAAGGAAAAGTCACACTGGACAATAATGACCTTGTCTTTCGTTCTCCCAGGCAAGCTATAGCCCATGGTTTGGGCTTGCTCACGGAAGATCGTAAAGGGCAGGGCTTGGTCTTGGGTATGAGTGTGCGCGCGAATATAACCTTGTCTAATATGAATGCCGCCTTGAAAGGGCCGCTGCTGCTGCCTTCGAAAGAGCGGCGTATCGCCCGGGATTTCGTAGGTAAATTAAAAATCAAGACGCCTCACGTGGAAGAGATCGTCCACAATTTAAGTGGGGGAACTCAACAAAAAGTTGTGTTGGCAAAATGGCTGTTGACCCATTCCAAAGTCTTGATTTTTGATGAGCCGACGCGCGGCATCGATGTGGGTGCAAAAATGGAAATTTACCGGCTCATAAATGAGATTGCCGCGCAAGGCGTGGCGATTATTCTGATCACCAGCGAGCTGCCTGAAGCGTTGGGAATGTGTGATCGTATTTATGTAATGCGGGAGGGGCGGATTATGGGCGAGCTGTCCGGAGCAGAGGCGAACCAAGAATCTATTATGACCTTGGCAACGGCCGAAATATAAAGTTCTCAAAAAATAAAACAATAGTTTTTAATGAGTCTATTACGGATGAATGTGTTGCGTCTGAAACCTTGCATTCATTGTTCGTATGTATCTGATTATCCAAAATAAACGGAGGGTATTGGTATGAAAAAGACGATCCTAATCACCGTGGTGCTGACGGCATTGTGTATTGGTCTTGGCTATTTCGCAGTACAGTTTGCACTGGAAGGACAATGGAAGCCTCGACCGGAAGGCATGCCTACCGACCCGCCAAGCGGTGAGGACTGGGTGAATCTGCTTGCGCCGGATCAAGAAACCCATTGGAAAAATATTACAGACGACAACGCGATCTTTGAGATTAAAGACGGGCAGCTTCATTTGTTCGGGAAGTCCCTTGGAAAATTGCGTTATGCCGGATATACAGCCCGCGAATTTAGCGACTTTGAATTACATGTAGAATTTAAAGTGGCTAAGCGAACCAATAGCGGTGTCTTCTTGCGCGTCAAAGAAAATGATCCTGTCCGTCGCGGCTTCGAAATTCAAGTCCTCGATGATCACGGTAAAGTCCCCTGCAGAACAGGAACAGGTTCCATCTACGACATGGCCTGTCCCATGTATAATCTTGCCCGCCCTGCAGGCGAATGGAATTCTTATGACATTCGTGTCCAAGGAAAAGAAGTGAAGGTTACTGTCAATGGATGGAAAGTGATTGACACGGACTTCAGTTTGATGACGACCCCCTTGGGTAAATTCCCCATTGCGTTTTCAGAATTGCCTCTTGAAGGGATGCTCGCGCTGCAAGATCATGGGGGAGAGGTGTGGTACCGTAATATTTATATCCGACCCTTATGAGGCGCACCCGCGCAGCGGACGACGACGCCAAACATATACCGATAAAAAAGGAAAGCCGAAGCATGGTAAAATGCTCCGGCTTTAATAAGCGTTATTTACGGAATCGTTATATTAACGGCGATATCCGCCACGACCACCGCCATAACCACCGCCGCGTCCGCCACGATTGCTGCGTTCTTCACGAGGGCGTGCTTCATTGACCGTAATGGTGCGACCGTCAACTTCAGTCCCATTCAGTTTTTCGATTGCTTCACGAGCTGCTGCATCGTCAGCCATTTCGACAAAACCAAAGCCTTTGGAGCGCCCGGAATCTCGATCAGAGATTACGTTTGCCGATGTTACCTCGCCAAATTCTTCGAAGAGTGCGCGCAAACCGTCACTTGTGGTGGCATACGCAAGGTTGCCTACATAGACATTCATACTTCATCATCCTTTTTGCCATGAAACTCTACATGATCGAAGCCGAGTCCATGGCAAAAGACTTCTTCGACGAACATCTCACACGAGACGTAGAACGCAAAACAAAACATGGTGGAGGCGGCGGGAATCGAACCCGCGTCCGATAGTGCTTCCATATCAGTATCTACGTGCGTAGTCTTTCTTTTGAGGATTCGCCCTTTCGAAACGCGTCAGACTCGCTTTTCGACATCGCTAGACAACGAAGTACTCTTATCGGTATGTTGTCGGTTCCCGACTCAAGGCCCGCTGCTGTCGTTCCTAGTCGCTAGCAGGCAATTACGACCGGAACGCGCTGCACTTTAATTAGGCAGCGAGAGCGAAGTTATTGTTCGCAGTTAAGTGTTTCCCGGTTTTTTACGAGGCCACCGGGGACCTCGGCACGCTGCTCATACTTCATCCACCACCGTCGAAACCATGTCGCCCCCGAAAACCAACAATACAGTTTGCGCAAGGCTAAGTCTGTATTATGCCAGCAATTAAGAAAAAAAGCAAATTTTAATTTGTTTTTTTATGAATCTGTGGAGAATTCTACATGGGAAATCATTTTCGATCTTGCCGTGAACATCATCTAATAAGCAATCTTTTAAGAAATAATGCGAGTTGAAAATTGAGACAACCTTTTCAAAGCCCGATAAGAACGTCTTGAAGGGTGTTGAATCGTTCCTTCCCGAAGGGGCAGTAGGCGCGCTGCAGGCATAGAGGAGAGGCGCATAGTATTGAATTCGTATCAGTGGTTCCGGTGCCGTAAAAAATCGATGAGCCGCCGAAAGATGTCGGCTTCCGATCCAAAACTATGAAGTGTTGCCAAGGCTGCTGCTGCGGTTTCATCGGCCAAGGCACGGGCTTGATCCAATCCCAGCAGAGCGGGGTAGGTTGCCTTGCCCTGTTCCTGATCTTTGCCAATCGTCTTGCCCAAGGCGGCGCTGTCTCCGGTGACATCTAAAATATCATCGGTAATTTGGAATAGTAATCCCAGATGTTCACCATAGCCTGTGAGACAATCCAGCAAATGATCGGAACCGTCTCCTAAGAGCGCGCCGATACGCAGCGAAGCGGTAATTAATGCACCCGTTTTTTTTGAATGGATTTCTTTGAGAGCATCAAGAGTAATGGCCTTTCCTTCGGCTTGGGTGTCAAGATATTGACCGCCTACCATGCCTTCAATGCCGGAGGCGCGGGCAAGTTCATGGATGGCCGCCAAATTGCCACGCTGTCCGATCACCTGAAAGGCAAGGGTAAGCAGTCCATCGCCAGCAAGAATCGCAACAGCTTCACCAAATATTTTGTGGGAGGTGGGTTTGCCCCGGCGCATGTCGTCATTATCCATGGCGGGCAGATCATCATGAATTAAGGAATAGGTATGGATCATTTCGAGTGCGCAGGCTCCGGGCAAAGCAGGCATAGGATCGCCGCAGGCCAATTCACAGGCTCCCAGTGCCAAGGCAGGGCGAAAGCGTTTCCAGCCTGCTTGCACACTATAGCGCATTACATCCAAGAGTGCTGCCGGCGCGCCGATGCAGGCGGCGATATAGGTTTCAAGTGCAGTATCGTCAAATGCCGCACATTTATTTAAGAAGGCGTTCATGTCCATTAGTAGAGTTCATCTTCGTCATCAGCATCGTCTTCTGTTGCATCAGAATATTCTGCGGCACTCGGAGGGGCTTGTTTACTTTTAGGTTCTTTGGGTTGATGCTTAGCGGTGTCGGGAGAAGGCTTCTCAGCAGTTGCCGTTTCTTCGGCGTCACCCGATTCATTGAAGGGAACCGCTTCAAGGTTGTTGTCCATGCCTTGTACCAGCATCTCAATCTTTTTTTCTGCGGCGCTCAAGGTCTGTTCACATTTACGCACCAACTTGACACCGCTTTCAAATTGTTGTAAAGCCGAGTCAAGGGGAAGCTTTCCCGATTCCAAATCATTGACAATTTCTTCCAAGCGCTGAAGATCATCTTCAAAACTGCTTTCCTTGGAGGTACTATTCTTTTTCGAGCTCATATTTATTGATTCCACCTTTTTCGTTTATGGTTTTTATTTGGGTAATCAGTTCTCCGGAACGGAGCCAAAGGCGCACTTCCTCTCCTGTTTCGACTTGCGTCACGGAATACAACAGTTCCTCTTCCGGCATTTTAAAAGCAAGTGCGTAGCCTCGTCCTAGGACAGCCAAGGGGCTTAATGCGTGGAGCCGCGCCGGCAGCGCATGAAAACGGCGGCGCGTCATATCCACAATTAATCTGCCGTCGCGATTCAGCCGTTGTTTCAATGCCTCGAATTGCGCTGTCTGTTCACCAAGTCGTTTTTGCGGAGATAATACGCTTAAGAGACGCGCATTGCGTGCAATCTCCTGTTTTTTCATCAGCAAAAATATTTCAGGCGTTTTTCCGAAGTTAAGCCGCAGCTCATCCAGAACTTGTCTGTATTCACGGAAAAGCATTTCCGGACTTGTAAAGACCCAGGATTCGCTCAACGTGGTAAAGTGTGTCTTCAGACGGGAGAAGTGGTGTCCCAGTCCCATTTTTAAACGGTTCTTGTATTGTCGTAATTGATCCACAAGAGCGGCGCGTTCTTGAACCACCAATTCCGCCGCGGCGCTGGGCGTGGGCGCGCGCAGATCCGCCACGAAATCAGAGAGGCTATAGTCTATTTCGTGGCCAACGGCGGAGATGATAGGTGTCGTGGCGGCGAAGATTGCACGTACAACGGGTTCTTCATTGAAAGACCAGAGATCTTCCAAAGAACCGCCGCCTCGGCCCACAATGATGACATCGACGCCCCACTGATCTAAGCTGCGAATACCTTGTACAATTTGTTCTACCGAACCTGTGCCTTGAACACGGGCGGGATATAACAAGACATGGACATTAGCAAAACGCCGATTAATAATATTCAAAATATCCTGAATGGCGGCTCCGGTGGGGGAGGTCACAACGCCGATACGACGGGGCAGCAGCGGAATCTTTTTTTTGTGTTTCTCGTCAAACAAGCCTTCCTCTGCCAGTTTTTGCTTCAGCTTTTCATAGGCCAACTGAAGTGCGCCCAGTCCTTTCGGATGCATTTCCTCAATAAAAATCTGGTAGGTACCGCGCTTTTCGTAAGCCGTGAGTTTTCCGCGAACAAGGACTTCTAAACCGTTTTCAGGCACAAATTTAACGTAGTTTAAGCGCCCTTTAAAGATGACGGCAGCAAGCTGGCTGTTGGCGTCTTTCAGGGTAAAATAGGCGTGCCCCGATGTGGCACGCACGTAATTAGAGATTTCGCCGCTGACCCAAAGCGTTCCTATTTCAGTCTCAAGGAGCCCTTTGATGCGCTGTGTTACCTCGGATATGGTGTATATTCTGGTAGTTGCCCGTTCCATGAATAATATTGTATCTGAAAAGCCCCTCTGAGTACACCTCATTTTTTTGCCCGCGCTGACACAGAGAAAATTTTCGGCGCTCCTTTAAATAAGAATTGGGGATTTTTCAGGGTATTGCGGAAAAAAAATACAAGCAATAACGGCTTATAGGAATGTTAGCGTTTGCTCTATCTGTGGAAAAGTCCATCGCTTCCATGGTAGTATAAAAGGGAAGAGTTATGACGGATTTACGACGCGCATTGAGTCACAATGCGTCTGCTTGCAGTCTATCGTGCAAGGTATCATCACAATAACATTACCGAATACTTTAGGAATGAAATGTCATTATTGCGAGGCTGTTTCCTCAAGCCTATTCGGGTCTCCTTAAGGTTTTACAGGCATTGGTATTCGATAAAAACGACTTTGAGAAAATCGGCGCAATCCTAAAAGAAAATTATGATCTGGGTGCATTTAAAACCCCCTATTTTCTTGAAACCACCCACCAACGGCGACACTACAAGCTGGTAGTGGAGTCCGAGGCCGGTAAATTTCTTCTTAAAACCTACGACAATGATCCGGTCACCTTGGCTGCCCTTTATTTTCAGCATAATCTCGCCTATCATTTACTTAAAAACGAATTGCCCGTTGCCAATATTAAAAGAACCCGCGACGGTCATTCTTTCGTTTGCCTGGATAATCGAACCTTGGAATTACAAGAGTTTTTGGACGGCGGTTCCATGCCCGTTACTGAAAATACACTGCAGATTTCAGGCAGTGCCCTCGGGCGTTTTCATCAGGTATGTCAGGGAATGCCTGCTCCTCCGAGGGACGCTCGAAAATGGCGTTTTAGTGAAGTGCCCACCCATAATCTGAAGGAATTTTTCGAGCGGGCGCTCAGCGAAGATAAGGGGCCTAAAACAAAAAATCATTGCAACAATATTTTTAAGTTTTTGAATGATGCAAAGACTGAATTAGATGCGGATAAGCGTCATACCTTTGAAACAGGTATCATTCACGGAGACTGGCACAGCGGCAATTTACTCTTCATCAATGAAAAGCTTAATGGAATCATTGATATGGAATTTGCGGGAGACGGATGTTATCTCGAAGACTTGTCCTACGCCGTTTCCAATTTATGTATTCGCAGTGCCGCTGATGAGAAAAAAATGGAGCATCGAATCCATATGTTGTTGAGTGCCTATGAACGTCATCGTACCTTATCTTATGCGGAACAAGTCGCCCTCTATTATGCTGTGGGGATAAAACATATTACCACTATTTCCTACCAAATGCCGAAGGAACAGGGGCTCGTTGCCGGCTACACACCCCGGCAATGGATGGTTATCTTAGACTTTCAAACACAGTGGATGGCAAAAGAATCGCACAAAGCCCGATGGGGTGAATAGCCGGCCTTTCCGAAGCCGGGATCGGGGAAAGTATCCGTATATTCCATTGCATAAACGACGCCGCTTGTTCCGTGGACAAAGAGATATGTTTTGTAAAATATTCGGCTTAAAATCTCTAAAAGTTGAAAAACAATAGCCTTTTTCTATATACTCCACTGCTAAATAAAGGCTGAGCTACCGGAAGTGAAGCTTTTGCCCTATCCCTCCGTCTGAACCATGGTCTTGTAAAATGGGAACTAATTGAAGTGTATGCCTCCCTGAACTGTACGCATTGGATTCGTAGGTACCTAGGCAAAATTTCCGGTCGAGAACGAAGTAACAGCACAACGCTGCAAACATCATTTAATAATTGATAAGGCGGTCAGGCAATAAGTTTGTACATACAGATTAGTGCGTAAAAAGTGCCGCCCCTTAAGCAGCAGTACTGTCTGACGAACATATTCGGCGATGCTGTCCCGTGAAAGTTTTTTATGCCATAAAGCAGCCGGACAAAAAGCATTGCCTACAAATTTATCGTTGTAAAGGAAATTGAAGATGAGTAATTCAAATCTTGAAAAATTACGAGCCATGCTTGATGAACGCAATTCTTCATTGATTGAGTCTTTGAATAACGAGGCGCTTTTTCAATTCTTGGCGGATTCCGTTGAGCTGTGTGCCCCGGATTCCGTATGGGTGAGCACTGACGAAGAAGAAGATATTGCTTATACCCGTGAGATGGCACAAAAAATCGGTGAAGAACGTTCCCTGTGCATTGATGGCCATACCATTCACTTTGATGGTCCCCAAGATCAAGGACGAGACCGTGAAGTAACGAAGTATCTTGTGCCTGAAGGGAAGTCGCTAAGTAAGGCATTGAACCAAATTGACCGCGAAGAAGGGCTTGAAGAAATTCGCGAACTGTTAAAAGATTCTATGCGTGGGCGTATTATGGTTGTGCGCTTTATGGCGCTTGGACCGAATGCTTCAGATTTCAGCATCCCTTGCGTGGAATGCACCGATTCATTCTACGTCTCTCATTCTCTGGATCTGTTATACCGCCCCGGTTTTAACGAATTTAAACGTCTCGGCAAAGATGCCCGGTTTTTCGCGACACTCCATTCAAGCGGTAAAGTCGATGATCGCAAAGTCAGCGCAGAGGTCGATAAGAAGCGGATTTATATTGATCACACAACGGATATCGTCTATTCCGTCAATACCCAATATGCGGGCAATACGGTGGGACTTAAAAAGCTTGCGCTCCGTTTAACCATTCAAAAAGCGAGTCGCGAAGGCTGGCTTGCAGAACACATGTTCCTCATGGGCGTTCACGGCAAAAACGAACGCAAAACGTATTTTGCCGGTGCCTTCCCAAGTGCCTGCGGAAAGACCTCCACGGCCATGTTGCCCGGTGAAAGCATTGTGGGCGATGACATCGCATTCTTCAGAGCGATTGATGGCAAATGTATGGCAGTAAATGCAGAAGCCGGTATTTTTGGTATTATCCAAAACGTAACGGAAAAAGATGACCCCATTATTTGGGATGCCCTCAACAAACCGGGTGAAGTGATTTTCTCCAACGTCTTGGTCAAAGACGGAAAACCTTATTGGCTGGGTATGGATAGGGAAACGCCCGATGACGGCGAGACTTTCGTCGGACAATGGTACAAAGGAAAGAAAGACCAAGAAGGGGCGGAAATTCCATTGGCCCACAAAAATGCGCGCTATGCCATTTCCCTGCGTGCCCTGCAAAACTGCGACAAGGAATTGGAAAACCCCTGTGGCGTCGAGCTGTCGGGAATCATGTACGGCGGCCGCGACGCTCTGGCGTATGTACCCTGTCAGCAAGCCTTCAGTTGGGAACATGGTATTATCGCCTATGGCGCCAGCCTTGAGACAGAGACCACTTTCGCTACCATAGGCAAAGAAGGGGTGCCTGAAATTAACCTCATGAGTATTCAGGATTTTGTCGCCATTCCTTTGGGGCAATACATTAAAAATAATTTAGATTTTGGAACAAAAGTAGAGCGCCCGCCCTTAATCTTTGGTGTTAACTATTTCTTACGCAACAAAGAGGGAAAATTTGTCAATGGTGTGCGCGACAAACATATTTGGGTGAAATGGATGGAACGGCGTGTCCACAATGAAGTGTGCGCGCTGAAAGCACCCACGGGCATGATCCCGTGCTATGAAGATTTGAAAGAGCTCTTTAAAGAAGTGCTAAACAAAGAATACACCCGTGAAGCTTATGAGGAACAATTCACGATTCGCATCCAAGAGAATCTGGACAAGCTGGATCGTGTGATGAAGTTTCATCACGAGCAAGTCTTTGACGGTCCGGAACTCCTTTTCAAAATCTTGAACGAACAACGGGATCGCTTAGTGGCTGCTGAAAAAGAATTTGGCCCCTACATCTCGCCCTTTTCGTTGCCTGTAGCGGAATAGCCGCCGGCAAATCACCCGTAGAGAATGGCTTCGCTAGGTGGAACCGAAAAAGTTTACATTGATAGGAAAAGGAAATACTTGACAAAAACTTGCATTTGTGGTATTAATACTGCATAATAAAGTGGTGTTGCCTAGGTCTGGGCAGGTTGTTGGAATATAAATTGTGACCTGTGATCGATACAAAAGGCATTAACTCGGTCAGGAGAATAAAAATGAAGCATCATAAACCGGTAACGCGGAAGCCGGCCCTGTCGCAACTCTCCAATTTTTATATTTGGAAAGAATTCCTGCTTAATTCATTGGATCAGTTGATTGAGTTCATTTTCATTTTAACCCGATAAAGAGGGAGTGAAACAATAATGCGTACATCAAGACATCTTAGACCGGTATCTCAAAAGCCGGAGCATGCCCAAATCAGTAATTTCCAAATCAAATTGGAATTTACCACAGCTGTTATTGATCGACTCCTACTGGCCGATAGACAAGCGGCTTGGAAGATTATTCCCGGCACAGGCACCGGTACCGGAACCGGGACAGGCACGGGAACGGATACCGATACGGATACCGGCACCAACTACTATTATTGATTGCCCCGATTAAGTCCTTTTTTGACGACTGTCAGGCATGTATTCTTTCCTTTGGAAAGCGTACATGCCTGTTTTATTTAGAGACTTCGATTCAGCCTACAGCTGCCCTTCAAACAGAGTCCTCTTGCAAAGGGAAGGGGATAGCGGTTAGACTGCCTTAGACGGCGGTGGTGTTCCTAATGCCGGTCTTCGTTAGATACCGCTGTTTTGACGGATGATGAACCGAATACAATTTTTAATGTAACAGCAACTATAAAGAAGGAGAGAAGGGATGACTATAAATAGAATTAACGCGTTTTTACTGGACATGGACGGTACGGTATATCTTGGTCCAAACCTTATTGACGGCGCTGTTGAATTTATAAGTTATCTCCAACAATCCGAAATCCCTTTTTTATTTTTGACCAATAATCCATCGGCGGATAGCGACTATTACCAAAACAAACAAAAGCGTATGGGAATCAACGTGGAGGTCTCCTCCATACTTACGGCTGGCGCCGCTACGGCGCGATATTTACAAAAAGAAACGCTTTACCGTCGATTGTGTGTTTTGGGCACTCCAAGCTTTGAGCAAGAATTGCTGCGCGTCGGAATGGATCTTGAGCATGAAGATCCCGAAGCAGTCGTGATCGCTTTTGATAAGACCCTTACCTATGAAAAACTGGAACGGGCCTGTTTGTTGGTTAGTGCCGGACTCCCCTATATTGCCACCAACCCGGATCGCGTCTGTCCGACAGAATACGGGTATATCCCGGACTGCGGCGCCATCGCCGCTTTAATTGAATCCGCTACAGGACGCCTGCCCAAATTTATTGGTAAACCGGAACCTGCCTTTGCACAATTGGCGTTGCAAGTATTGGGAAGGGAAGCGGGGGAAACCGCTATGGTAGGGGATCGTTTATATACAGATATTGCCATGGCCCATGAAGCGGACATGCCGGGGATCTTGGTACTCTCCGGAGAGAGTACCAAGGAAGACGTTGAAAAAGCGACCCGGAAGCCTGACTTGGTCTATTACTCTGTAAAAGAGCTGCAGAAGGCGTTAATGGCACGTTAAGGGGGCTTATCAGTGATGTGAGAAGCAGCGCTCCAATGTGAAGACCATGGCGGTATTCGATTCATTGGCTGCGACGATAGCATCATAGTCATTCACGCTGCCGCCCGGCTGCGCGATGGCACTAATCCCTGAACCCGTTGCTGCATCCACTGCATCACGAAAGGGGAAAAAACCATCTGATGCCATAACGGCGCCGCTGAGCGACTCGTCGCCTTTATATTTTGTTGCTGCCTTATGAACAGCCTGCTGTACGGCGCCCACGCGGTCTTGTTCGCCGGTGCCCACAGCGAGGGTCTGTCCGTTTCGAGCAATCACCACGCCGTTGGAGCGCACGTGTAAATTGACTCTCCATGCAAAGAGCAGATCTTCCAATTCCTGTTCTGTTGCAGGGCGGGCAATATCGATGCGTCCTTTTTTAGCATGGTCATTATAGGCAGGTACAAAATCCTCCACCGACCGCATCCGTGAGAGATAGGGTTGCGCCAAGACGATGGAGCCATCATCAAAGACTTTCATTTCCCATGCATTTTGGGTATCCCCCAGATATTTCGGCAGTCCGGCAATAGGGGGTGTCAAAACAATACGAATATCTTTGTTCCGTTTAAAACGCGCGTAGTCGTTGAAGAGCTCCAAAGCGCCTTCTGAGAAGTCCGGGGCGACTACGGCTTCGATAATCGTTTGCATGATTTCTTCCGCTGTATTTTCGTCGACAGTCGTATTAAATGCGACGACACCGCCAAAGGCGGCTTGTGCATCCGCGTCACGGGCACGCTCATAGACCTGCGTCAAAGGCATGGAGCCGTGCTGCATGGCGACGCCGGAAGGATTACAGTGTTTCATGACGGCGCAGGCGGGCCGTTTCATATATTTCAGGATACCGACAGCGTGGTGCATGTCTTCAAGATTGGTCTGCGATAAACCGCTCTTACCTGTCTTAAGCATTTTATAAGCGCCAAGAACCAGACCGCTGTCTTTGACAGGACGATAAAAAGCGGCAGGTTGATGGGGATTCGTACCATAGCGGAGATTTTCCACCTTTGCATAATCTTGCCCTAAGACGGAAAATTGTTCCGGAAATTCCCCTTCAGTACGAGTACGATACATGGCTTTCAAATCTTTGTTTGACATAATATCTTCCCTTCACGATTGTATCTGTTGAACGTTGGTTTCCAATGAATATTTAAGCTTACGAATCCCGCCTGTCACGGGTTTAATAAACGTCTCCGAAGTGGTGTGGTTTAAGGAGTCCGGACAAGAAAGAAGTATCCCAAGCCCTTCTATTTTAACCCAGAGAGGTGTTGTAACATCAAGCCTCTTTTTAAAGGCTTGTGTATTGTCTTGCAGCCGCCTTCCTCAAGGCTTTTGCGCTGCAACGGCTTCCCCGAAAAAGAACAAACCCCGTACCTCATGAGATACAGGGTTTTATAAGGAAAAAGAAAGAAAGAGAAAATGTCTGTCGGGAACAGCCGTGACCCTGTCAGCCCTATCCAAATAGAACAAACAGGCTCAGCCTTGCCGCGCTTTAAAACGTGGATTGATCTTATTGATCACATAAACACGTCCTTTGCGACGCACAATTTTGCAGCCCGGATGACGGGTCTTAGCCGTTTTTAAAGAAGATAATACACGCATAATAGAGACTCCTTTACACTTAATTTGGAGGAATTAATACAACCAATACCCCTAAATACTTCTCCCCTGCTTTTTCATATCCCTATTCTACGAAATTAAGGACTCCCGTGTCAAGCGCTTAGCGGCTGCTTGCATCAAAAAAAATACAATGCCTAAATAAGAACAATAAAGACCTGCGGCAGACCTTTGTTCTGCTGCCGCAGGCATAGATTATAAACTATTATCGGATGAAAAAATCAGACGACTTCTAAAGGAGCAAGTTTTTTCATCGAAATGGTGTAAGCGCCTGCTCCGTCGGGCTGATTATTCAAATAAGAAAATAGGGGATTCGTGACAACCTGAAAACTTATTTTGTATTCATGATTTTGCTGGATCAAAAGATAACTTCCCGGAATAACTTGTGCGTCATCGTCTAATTCCGGTGCAATTCCACTCAAGTTAAATTTTTCCGGATTGTCAATGGTGATGCGATATTGGTTATAGCTATGGCTTTCCGGATCTTCTTTGCCGGGTATAGTAATGCTAAACCAATCTTGATCATTTTCTCCGAGATACCCCTTCACCGTGGACGCCGCTTCGAGCGGAATTTCTGTAGAGGTGGTCATAGTATTTCCGTGATCATCTTCTTGAACCCGCAAGCCGTATTCAGCATAGCCGAACATATCACCGAAACCTTCGACCCAAAGCAAGAAGGTACCGTCATAAGGCGCGGTAAAGTACATCGAATCGGACAACTCTTCTCCATATTCATCGAGCCATTCGGGGAAGTACACGTTGTCGCTTCGCCTAATTTGCACTTGATAGGTATGGTTTTGTTTTAGTGAAATGGGGTGAAATACTTCTTCGTAGGATTCTATCATCGAGTTTACATAAGGCACACCCGCACCTTGAGGTTTAGGTTCAATGTTCACGCCTTGCGGATTGAAGGGGGAGTAGGCATATTTGACAGCCACGCTGTACACCAAGGTGTCCGCATAGGCATAGGTGTTGGCGGGCTTATCGCCATTAACCTGTGTATAGCCCTCGATAGAAATATAGTAGGTGCCGGATTTCGGGGCCATGAAATAAGGTACGGCAAGTTGTTTGGCATAACTCCATTCGTCGTAATAAGGTGGAAATTGTTCCTCACAACAGTCATCATTTTCATGGGTGAGTTGGATAAATCGGGAGGGATCATAATGTTCTTGCCACATCAAGTTTTGAACATCATCTTCTACGAGGTAGACCGAAAAAATAGCGCCGACAGAACCCCTGTATTCGTCTGATTTGACGATGAACGCGTATTCCTTCTTTGCTTCCAGTTGCGTTTTATACCAACGGATATCATCTGTTTTAATGACGCCGGTAAAAGATTCGCCGCCCACCGTTAAGTCGATGGCGTCTTTCATGGAATCATTGGAGCAGCCCATCAAGGCAACCATTCCAAATAAACACAATGATACAAACACATGCTTAATCATAGACTCTCTCCTTGCAATTGATCTTTTTCTTTTGCACAGTAGCGATACACTTTTGTATCACCATACTACTTAGCCCTAACATTTTTGACTGTGTTACTATTCCGCAAAATATCCACTATACCTTAGTGCTTAATATTAGTAATATGCAAAAACAGATTAGGTTATTTGAACTATAGTCGCTTATACCGACAAATAGAGAGCAGACCTTTTGTTTCGATGAAAGTGATTTAAGGGAAGTGCTGACGCGACCCGACGAAACTCGAAATAAAGAGTCACTGCCACACGGAAGTAATGAGCATAAGATTGCCGGATCTGGGCTGTGAACTAATTTGGAAATTGAAGAGAGGAAGGAAAAAGGGAGGAAAGACTTCTAGATAGTGGCTAAAAACAATAATCGTCACGCCCGTTTTTTATTTTGGAATTGCTGACGATTTTCTTTCAAAGACTTCCTTTGAAAAAAAATGCCTGCAACAGACAACTATAGGGGCTGCTGCAGGCATATTGCTATGATTGCGGTTTACCCCGAAATTAGTACCACTGTCTTAAGTGGAATCTGTATCCTTTAAATGGTCAAAAAGAAAGGATGCAGATGGGCAAGAAACGCAGACAATTCACGGATAAGTTCAAGGCCAAGCTA
>JAAYJI010000259.1 GCA_012523015.1 Candidatus Hydrogenedentota bacterium | reverse complement strand
CACGGTTTTGGTTGCGAAGCAGTGCGACAGGATCCACATTCCCCGACAAGACCTGGTCAGAGCCCATCGCTTTCCGCGCCGCATCAAGGGGATTCATCCAGTCCAGATCCACAATGTCGCAGCCTAAGCGGCCCATGCCCTCAAAGATGTGCCGTGTATCGCCGCAGATATGCAAGCGGACCCGACCGCCCATGGCTTTGATCCCATCGACCAAGCGCTTTTCATAGGGCCATATATAGGCTTCGTAAAGGGCGGGCCCCACCAAAGATGCGGCAGCGTCGCCTACACCGATCACATCGGCTCCCGCCTCAATCTGGGCCCGTGCGAATTCAAGCTCCATATCCAAAGCAAAGGCGAAAACGTCCTCCACGAAGGCAGGATCTTCGAGGAAATCGAGCATGAGCGTGTTGATGCCGCGCAGGTCAGCCCCTTGCGCACAAGGTCCTTCCACCCATCCCTCAATAAATAGGGAACCACCGACTTTTTCACGAAAGAGGGCGGCTCCTTTCACGCGGTCATGCATCCTGCCGCCGCCCAAAGGATCAGGTGGCTTAAGACCCAACAAGGTCTTTTTCTCTGCCAACAAGGCTTGATCTTCCATAATAGCGGGCGGCTGGTTGTCATAATAGGCGATGGCGCCGCCACAATCGGCCGCTTCTCGGCAAGGATCGGAAATGCACGAGACCTGATCAAAGCCGAAAGCCTCTGCTACGCGCAGCTGCGCTTCTACGAGGAGCCGATAATCGGACACATAATGCCCGTAGGGTATGCCTGCGTAATCGGCGGCGAACATCATGGTAATCGGCATGACGGGCGTACGATCCACAGGCTTGCCGTCGAGGAGATTGGAGACACGCTCAAATCCATTCATAGCTGACCGTCCTTTCAATTAAGGAATACCTACGAAAATAGCATGACGTTTTCAAAGCGCCGCCTTTCAAATTCGGGCTCAGCAGTCCAAACGATCCCACGCCTCCGTATGGCGCGGGTCATAGCGTTCCAGTTCCACAGAGCGGCCGACAACAGCGCGCAACGCTTCTAACCCGCTCAAAGCGCCCACCGCCATGGCTTGCACACCAAGATTACCTAAAGCTGTGGCTTCAATAGGCCCGGCAACGACGGGAATGCCGCAGGCGTCCGCGGTCATTTGACACAACAGCCGGTTCTGGACACCGCCGCCGATAATATGAAGGCAAGTTGTTTTTCTATCCAAGAGGCGGTCCAGATTACGAAGGGTCATGCGGTATTTCAGGGCGAGACTCTCCAAAGCACAGCGGATAATAGCGCCCCGCGTCTCGGGCACAGGATAACCGCCTTCCCGACACATACTTTGGATCAAAGCGGGCATGTCATCAGGCGCAATAAGCCGTTCGTCATCTAAATTGATGAGAGAACGGAAGGGTACTTCTTTTTCTGCTTCCGCCGTCATGACTCCATAATCAACGGTATCACCATCTTCCCGTTCCCACGCGCGGCGGCACTCCTGAACCAGCCACAAGCCGAAAATATTTTTCAGGAAGCGAATCTTGCCGCCTACACCGCCTTCGTTGGTGAAATCTTGTTCCAAACTCGCCTCGCTAATATGAGGTTCATCCAACTCTGCGCCCAACAAAGACCACGTGCCGCTGGAGAGATACGCCCAAGCGCCCTCGTCGGCGGAAACGGGCACTGCCGCCACGGCAGAAGCCGTATCGTGAGTTCCCGGGGCAATGACCGGAACACCCGCACGCAATCCCGTCTGCGCACAAATCTCTTCGCGTACGGGACCGAGGATGGTGCCCGGCGCAACGGGGTCTAAAAGCAAGCCTGCGGGCAAGCCCAGTTTTTCTAAGAGCCCATGATCCCACTGTCGCGTATAGGGATTGAGCATCTGCGTTGTGGAAGCATTCGTATATTCGCAAGCCTGAACGCCCGACAATAAATAGCCGAAAAGATCGCCCATCAAGAGCAGCGACGACGCAATGTCTAAGACGGGAGACTGCGCCTTTTTATAGCTGAGCAGCTGATACACGGAATTGAAAGGCAGGAATTGGATACCGGTCGCTTTGTATAAATCCGCCCGCGGCACCAGACGAAAGGCTTCGTCTTGCATTCCTTCATTCGCTTTATCGCGGTAATGGCGCGGATTTGCCAAGACCATACCCGTCTTATCCAACAATCCGAAATCAACGCCCCACGTGTCCACGCCGATCCCGTCCAGGTCGGGGCCATGGAGGCGCACACATTGCGCCAGTCCCTCGCATAGTTCTTCGTAAATGCGCGCCACATCCCACTGACGCACCCCCAACATCATCAACCCTTCCGTACGAAAACGATGTACCACTTCAAGGTTCATACGACCTTCTTCGAGAACACCGTAAACGGCGCGCCCACTTTCAGCGCCAAGATCAAAGGCAAGGAAACGATAACTTTTATCCATCTCCGATTTCTCCCAATACCCTATTATTTTGCTAAAAGCGCCTCAATTGTGTCGGCGAGAACCTCTTCCACTAGAGGCGATACATTACTCGCACGTTCTTCCGTTTCATAGCCGCCTTCGTCATAGGCGATTTTAGTGCCAATATAGCCGCAGCCATATTCACCATAAGCCGCCATCGTGACAAAAAGATCGGAACGCGTTCTCTTTGCGTAGAGTTGATATTCGACAAAAGGTTCGCCCGGAAAATGTAAAATGCGCGCATTGCCTAATGTTAAACAGCTGATGTCAATGGGCACTCCGGCGTTACTGCGCCGTACCCATGCCAATTTCCTGGCTAGATTTTCAGCGGCACCGACCGACTCCGCTTCCGCTATCCCCTTTTCCAAATCTGCCGCATTGAGCCACTCCCCGACAGGCAGCTGAACAGGGATCACGTTCCATCCCACATCCGCGGCCTTCAAAACGCTGCGCTCTGTGTTCTCCCAAGCCTCTTTCATCCCTTCTGCCAAGCGCTGTGCCAGAACCAGACGCCGCTCTTTGGAGCCGTCATTATATTTACCGGCGGCCACATTACCGCCGGCACCGTTAAAGTGGATATGCAAGGCTTGGGGTACGGCGAGCTGACGCATAAACCGCGCCAATCCCGGGAAATCAGGGTTCGGAATACCGGTTCGGTAATAGCTTTGCGGATGACAGGCATAATAACTCAGTACGGCAACAGGCACTTCTTCATTCCAAAAACTGATCAGCGCCAATTCAGGATCAATAAGCCCTTCAGGCGCGGCGATCAGCTCAGGATCGCGGCAAGAAGAAGCTCGCATGGGCCCCACCTTATCATCGGGACCTTTGACCCTCCGATTAGACGCCACTTCTTTGACCTTGGCTTTTCCCAAGCCCAAATGGGTGACGGGAACCAGATCTCCCATCGCGGCGCGTGCCGCCGCGGCGAGGCGCTCCAAAGCCTCACGTTGAAAGCTGCCTTCATAACGGCTCGGCACAAAGCCGAATTCTTTCAAGATCTTTTCCGCCGTAAAATCGCAGCCCGGCGCATCGTGCTGATGCACCGTATGCACCGCAACACGCTCCTTATCCGTTCCGACCGCTTCGGCGAGCCCTTGTCTGAATTGCTCGTTTCCTTCAGCGCCGATACCGATCCAGTCAATGGAGCACAACACGATGGGTTGATCGGCACCAACCAATACGACGCCCCGCGCACGAAGTCCCATATCCCATGTGTTGACGACTTCGTCATAGGCCAATTGCGAGCCTATGGGCGGCGTAACATCGATATCAAAGCAAGCGATACGAAGCCCCTCCGTTTCCGCCGAGGCACTGACGACCGCCACCATAACCAACACTGCGATACACAAGATCCCGATGCCCTGAGGCATACCATAATTTTTTCTATTCATGAATATCATTCTCCTCTCTATAAGCTGATATAGTACCATAGTCGTTGTAACTAGAATTTTACTATACGCTCAATTTTGGGATAATCTCAAAGGGAATTTCAATCTGCCCGATTCGCCGCCCTGTTTAGGCGCAGTCTGAGCGCGGCGCGGCGCTCGTATTACCTGATGAACTTTCGTGTATTTTAAAACGGTTGATGCCGTAGCTTTTCAAAGGAGAAACGCTATCATGCCCACGATCTCACTGCTGTTGTGGTCTCTCGCAGCCACCTTTCACGCTGTCTCGGCTCCTTTGCTCACCATTGAACAACAACCTGATTATATACGCTTTGTTGATGATACGCAGACGCTTCTCGAAATGACGCTGCCTACGCTGGGCGAAGAAAAGCCGCAGCTGAAAACCGATGCCCTTGGGTCTTGGCTTCACGTAGAGCTGAGTTGGGAAATCCCGGCGCGGCTGGAAAGAGACGATCTCGCCCTCTTATTCCGTGTCTTCTTCAAACCGGATTTTTGGTGGGCACCCTACTTGGCGCCAACCCAAGGCGATGTGATCGCACAGCATGTATTTCGCTCCCCTGCGATCTTAGTACGGTCATCAGAAGCGCTCATCGCCATGATCCCCGACCTGGATCTGTGCGGCGAAAAAGAAACTCCGTGGTATATGGACATGGACGCTGAAGCCCGGCATTTCTGGCTGGGCATGAGCCATACCGATATCCCCGAACATGTGCGCTACCAAAAAACCTCGGGCTTGACCTTTGAACCGGGCACGGTAAGGCTGGGCTTCTACTTGGGCTGTTTCAAAGGAGAAGACGCCCTCTTCAATCCTTGGGAAATGCCGAGCCGTTTCCTTTGGCAGCAATGGGCGCATAAAGCCTACGAAAGGGGCGAACCCTCTACGGTGCCGCCTAAGGTTTTTATCGACCATAGCTATCGCTGGGCTTTTGATACTTGGGCCGATGCGGTCTGGCAAGAGTTTGACATTGACGGAGTCCACGTCGGCGGTCCCGCCTTCATCGTCAATGTTACGGAATCACCCAACTATCCCGGCGAAAAAGATCTCCGTGAATTCTTGTCTCTGTGGAATCAGGCATGGTTTTCTACGCTCCGTGTCGCCTCAGGCATGTATCGCTACGGACGGCGCACTAAGGATGAATCTCTGATGGAGAGAGCACGGCTGTCCAAAGAATTCACCTTGGCAGCACCGCTCAACAACGGCTTGTTCCCCACAGTCTACCGCACGGAAATGGAAAAGCTGACCATTGGCGATGAACAAATCAATCGTTCCAAAGGATGGGAAAGCGGATATTGGACGAATGCCAACCGTGTCCCCAGGGAGCATGGCATCAGGGATCGTTGGCATAATGTCTTGGATATGAGTTGGACGTGCCTGTTGCTGCTGCGTTGGCATCGCGAATTGGAAGCCGATCCCCGTATCCCCGAGTATGTGCGGCAGTATGGGGAGCGCCTGTTGACGCTGCAGGATGAACAAGGTTTTTTCCCGTCTTGGTTGCATCCGGAAACGGAAGAAGCCTCTCCCGTTTTGGCACAATCCCCGCAAACCAGCATGAGCGTTTCTTTTTTACTTGCCCTCGCTGAAGAAACCAAAGAGGACAAGTATGCCGACGCCGCATTAAAAGCCATGGATGCTGTTATCCAACATATCATACCCAAAGGGCAGTGGGAAGATTTCGAGACCTATTGGTCGTGCTGCCGTTTAGGACAGGATCATTTGGGCAAGCCCTTTGAACGGAACGCTATGTTTAAACAATGCAGCTTTTCTATGTTTTGGACAGCAGAAGCTCTGTTCGCTGCGTGGCAGCGCACCAACGACCTGAACTATCGGCGCTGGGGTAAACGTACCCTCGACGAATTATCCATGGTACAGCAAGTCTGGCAGCCGCCTTTCATCCATGTCCCCGCTTTGGGTGGTTTCGGTGTCATGAACTTTGACGCAGAGTGGAACGACGCCCGCCAATCCCTCTTCGCAGAATTATTTTTGGATTACGCCGCCATCACCGGCGATGAACAGTATTGGGAACGGGGTATGGCCGCGCTCAAAGCGAGTTTTGTCATGATGTACTGCCCCGAAAATCCGGCAGTAAAGGCGCTCTGGGAAAAGGTCTGGCCCTTCTTCGGCCCCGAAGATTACGGATTTACAATGGAAAACTACGGCCACGGCGGCACTACCTCAAAAGATGGCGAAGGCATGGGAAGTTTCACCATCTTCTCTTGGGGTAATGGCGCCGCAGCAGAGGCATGGAACCGTGTGCGAGACCACTATGGACCCGACATCGGTCTGTAGTTTCTTTTACACCGCATACAACGCAGCGATAAAAGATTTTTATTTCAGGCTGTCCATGGCGGCGCGCAGCGCGCTTATTCCTTGCTTAATGTCGCCCACACGGTCATCGCCCGCTTCACGCTCAAAAATGTAGCCCCCTTCAAAGTCGGCTTCAGCCAGAACGCGGACAAAGGCGTTCCAGTCCACCTCGCCCTGACCGACAATCACTTCTTCGCCCCATTCGCCCTTCACTTGCGTCCGCTTAGCATCTTTGACGTGTACCTGTTTTACATGGGGAGCAAGTGCCTGCAGTGCTTCGATAGGATCATCCATATCGTAGAGGATCATATTGGCGGGATCGAAATTCACGGCAATATTGTCAACGCCCCGCGCCTTCATTTCGCCCAGAAACGATAAGAGCGTTTGCGCACTTTCCTGACCGGTTTCCATGAGCAGGGTCACCCCTTCCTTGCCGAATATTTCCGCCAAGGTTTTCACGCGGCCGCACAGCTTATCAAAGTCAGGATCAGCAGGGTCATGGGGCAGAAAACCGGCGTGAGCATTGGCCGATGTTAAGCCCATTTGACCTGCCAGCTTCGCCGTAATTTCGGCCAAGCGAAGGTTTTCTTCCCAATGCTCATCGGGAACAACACCGCCGGTTTTGCGGATACTCTCTAAAGAGCTGTAATCTTCGCCGACCGTGGAATACATACCTGATACGATTTCGATACCCGACGAGGCAAGAATTTCCTGTACACCATCCCAAGCACCGGGATCATCGCGATGAGGTGTCAGCCCCATCTGCACTTTTTTTACGCCCAGCGCATTCACTTTTTCAGCGAGATTTTCAGGGCCTGTCGCTTGCAACGACCAACTGCATACACCGATTTGTTCCGCTGTCTGTACCTTCACAGTATGATACCTCCCATTAGGCTCGTGCCCAATTGATTCTTTTTGTTATCACCTTCATTGCGGCTGCAATGTCCTTTGCAGTGTACAAAAACAAAGCGAACAATGCAAGTTGTATCCCTTATTCTATCTTCGAAGGCCCATGCACGCTTGCATTACACAATGAAACCGTAATGTAGACCTTTGGGCGCGATAAATCGCGCCACTACAGGTGTCACATCAAAACCTGAGGGTAAGATGGCGTAGAGACCCCGGCACATAGCAAGACGCAAGGGCGCGCCGCCGCTTATATTGGTATGAAAAGCCTATCACTCTAGGATCGGAGCTCCCATTTCGATGAATTGCGCCGCGCCGTTTAAAAAGTGTGCCGTAATCCAAAAGACGGTCCAATCCTCTACGTAGCCGCCGCGGAGCACCTCCACATCGCTGGTATCTCCCCGTTGGGCATAGTTGGTCTGTTGCGGTTGTTCGCCCTGACTTCCCCACACGTCCAGCAATTGTCCGCAGCTGCGATACATAAGCAATGCCAAATCCTGCAAGCGCTGATCCTCTTTTAACACGCCCATCCGATACACCAAAGGCGCAATAAGGACGCCGTACACATCAATATGCTGATTTTGTACGGATACGGCGGTCCATCCCCGCGTCTTAAAGCCGTGGTTGCGCAGTCGTCCCGCAGGTAAATCGATATCCCACACCACCGTATAAGTCAAGGCAAGATCAAGGGCATGCTCCGCCCATTCCAGATACTGCGCCTTCCCTGTCCCATCATAGAGCGCAAGAAAAGCCTGCAGTGCGGCAAAGGCGCCTTCTTTATCCTCGCAGCTGGCATCCAAGGTGCCGCCCCAATAGGGTTCAGTCATGGTCAAGGAACGCTTCGCATAAAGCGCGCCCGCCTTCTGAGCCGCTTGCAGCCAGAGCGGCTCTTCAAATAGGTCGGCCGCCATACAAAGAGGCGCAACAAAAAAGGCTTCATCCGTGGATAAGGGCGACCAATCATCCTTGAGAATACGGTTGGCGTGGAAATCACAGGCCTTTTTCAGAAAATCTTCCCAACGGCTTGTGTTCATGCTTGATCCGCGCCCATTGCGTATTGCCCGTGCAAAAGAAAGCATTGCTTGTCCCTGCGACAGCGTTTCATCGCGTTCCCAAGAATCTGTTTCCGGAAGATACCAAGTATGAAATCCCTTTTCAAAAAAAGCGGCTCCCGAAAGAAAATCCAAGGATCTTTGGGCGCGCTCTTGCGCCTCTGTCACCGTGAAATGCTGCGCTAAAACAGGAAGCGCGTAGCCCGGCGTTTCTGCTTGGCCGCACCATCCCATGACCAGCGTATCTTTGTTGGGATATTTGCAATAGCCCGCCACAGCTCCCCGATCCAACCAACGGCTGTCAGCATAATACAATTTCTTCTCAATGATTTCGCTAAAGGAAGGCAAATCGGGCGTTAGATAGGGAGGATAAAGTTGCAGTGACTGGTTCACGGCACGTTGAAAAGCGCTGCCTTCCCGCGGCGCCGTCCAAGCATCCAGATAAAAAGTCTTTTCAATGATTGTGCCGGGCGGCACCGACAACCACGCGTCAGGATAGGGTGAAAAACCGGGCTGTACCGCCTTAATGACATTACGCTGTCCATTAGAAGCGCAGGGACCCGACAACAAGAGCAAGTCCGTTGCCTCGTCTCCTGCAGCAAGCCCCATAGACCACCACTGTTCCTTCTTATTGCCATAGGGTACGGGGCAGGGCAAGCTGTGAAGAGCAGTGCCATGAACACCGCTGTCTCCGGCGTATTCGAAACTTACAAAAGGCATGGGGAAACGATGCTCTTCGAAAAGCGCCTCCTCGCCGGCTGTTCCCGTATAGACAGGGGTACGGCCGCTCTTTGCACCCGACGGATTCCCATGATATAAAATTCCCGGCAGTACTGCGCCTGCACCGACCCCCGACGCAAGAAAGCGTACGCTTAATGTGCAGCGATCCAAGGGCTTCTCCCCGTGCCATTCGAAACGGCGCGTACAGCGGATGAGCGCGCCCTCCGGTCGGTATACATCGCGCAAATGCCAAGCGCCGCCTCCGTCCATCTCAATCTTTCCATAGAGAACCCACCACTCCCCCACGCGCTCACAGCGTTCCGGATGGGCATGGTGCCAGTGTCCCGGCCATCCCTCTTCCCAATCAGCGGCGATAGACCACAGCCCTTCCTCCGGTGATTGCAGTGATGACGCGCCGCCGCGCACCGTAACACGGATAGGCTGCGCTGTTTCATCAATCTCTAGAAGGGGACTGTCTAAAGCGGAATATAGCGTGGGCATCAGGGCAAAAAAAGCGAGTGCGGTGATAGTCATAGCGTAGTTTTCCGATCATTTCGTGTGTGCTTTGGTTTCATCTCGTCTCTAAATCCTATGTGATTTGCCGGATCATTAACAAGCCCGCCTTCTTTTTCAGTTACGCCGCAAGAAAACAATGGACAGATTCGGATAAGATGTAAAATTCCGTACTTTTTCTTTTACCCTCTCGTTTCTTGCTATTTTTAATGGCACCTTTTATAGCATTCAAACCTATGGTTATTGTCTTTGAAATATCTTTGAATCATGGTATAATAAAAATGTGGCAAAAGTTTATTGATTCAACTTCGTTTGATACGGTAAGTAATTTGGGCATAGTATTAAGCTTTATAAATTGCGGAAGTGGTAACGAATGAAACCCCAATTCAGCATTATGGGGAACTTGATTCGAGGGGTGGGGATATTACTTATTCTTTGCGTTATATCAGGATTCGGCTGTGGTGGGAAAAACAAACAAATTCAAACCGTAGAGGTGACCATTAACACAGCTCCCGAATCCGGTGCATTCCAGTTGATGGATGGATTTGACCGCGGCGCAACGCCCGTAGATATCCCCAATGTCCGCCCGGATACCTATGAAATTATCCTGCGCCAAGATCGCTACAAACGGAAAATTACAGAAATTACAGTCACTGAAGAAGCTGTGCAAGCATTCACGATTCAGATGGAACCCCTTGAAGGCACTGTTTCCATCAATTCCGTCCCTTCCGATGCCGAGGTCTATTTAGACGGCAGTTTAATCGGCACTACACCCATCTTGAGAAAAGTGTTGCAAGTGGGTGCCTACAGCTATGAACTCAGACACCCGGATTATTTCCCTGAAACCAACGACTTCCGTATGGAAGAGAATTTTAATCTCAATTATAACCATGACCTGCGCCCTGTGGAAGCCCGGCTCACCATTCATTCCCGCCCAAGTTCCGCTCAAATCTGGCTCAACAACATCTTGCAGCGGCGCAACACGCCCCTGGAATTAGCACTGGCGCCGGGAAATTATCTGGTCAGCACCTATATTGACGGTTTTATCCAAGCCGACAAAATGGTGATTCTCAAGCCCAATGAAGATCAAAAAGTACTTTTGGAAATGAGTCCCGGTAAAGTGCCTCAAGGCATGGTGCTGATCCCTGCCGGTACCTTTACGATGGGCTCAACGCAACATGCATCCGACGAACGCCCCACACGCGAAGTCTATGTCGACGCCTTTTATATGGATCGCTTCGAAGTAACCAATCAGGAATACCAGAAATTCTCCTCCCGCCACAAATTCCCGGAAGGGCAAGAAAACTATCCTGCTTGGGGCATCTCGTGGAACGATGCAGGCCGCTATTGTGCCTCTGTCGGCAAACGTTTACCCACCGAAGCAGAATGGGAAAAAGCAGCCCGAGGCACCGATGAACGCATGTATCCTTGGGGTGACATTTACGGCGCCCAACTCGCCAATACAGAAGAATGCGGTTTCGGGTTACCCGTTGCTGTCGGCCATTTCTATGCGACCCAATCTTTCTATGGCTGTATGGATTTGGCTGGCAATGCCTATGAGTGGGTCTCCGATTGGTACGATGCCTACCCCGGCAATGAATCCATTACCAAAGATTATGGGCAAATCTTCCGTATCCTGCGTGGAGGATCTTATATGACGAAAAAGTTCGAGGCGCGCACCACGGCCCGACACTTTGACCGTATGGATGCGGAGCGAAAAGACTATGGCTGCCGCTGCGCCATGGACGCCCGGGAATGATCAATCCCACAGTACTGTTCCTCTAGTGACGAGCACTAAATCCTGCCCGAAAATCCTAAATGATTCAGGAGCTCTGCAACAGGAAGGAGTCTCAAGTGCCTCCACAACAGGGATCAAACAGAGGTGAATCCGAAAACGTAAACGGATGCCCGCTGCCGCAATAGAGCCGCTTGTGTTGGCACTCTTTATAGGAGTATGGTATCCTGAATCCAAGGAAGAGACCGGGAATAAGCCCGTCGCGATAACAGGCCCGAAGAAGGGCGCAACCCGTACAACGGACAGGATTTGGGGACGATGTTATGAGCGATACAGAACGTACAACAGAAGCGATTTTAAGCAGCGAAGAGAATCGAGTTCTCTATATTGTTTTTAACCGTTATGAGAAAAAGAACGCTCTTAACCATAGCATGTACGCCCGGCTGGCTGCGCTTTTAGATCATGCCACGGCCACGCCGAGCATACGCGCCGTGTGTTTTTGCGGCAGTAAAGATATCTTTTGCGGCGGCAACGATATCAAAGATTTTTTGTCGGCAACCATGCAAGATGAAAATGCGCCTGTTCTACAATTTTTGCGGGCTGTGATCGACTTCCCCAAACCCATGGTCGCCGCGGTGGAAGGCGCTGCCATCGGCATCGGAACCACCCTGTTGCTCCATTGCGATTTGGTCTATGCCTCGAAAGCGGCGTATTTTCAAACGCCCTTCACAGGGCTTGCCTTGTGTCCGGAAGCAGCCTCCAGCGTGCTCTTGCCCAAAGTCGTCGGATTGACGCGGGCATCAGCCATGCTATTGCTGGGGCAGAAGATTGACGCAGCAACCGCCTTGTCGTGGGGACTGCTCACCGAAATACTGCCGGAAGAAAGTTTTAATCAGTCGTTGACAAAACGGCTTAACATCCTGACCGCCCTGCCGCCCGAAGCGGTGCGTGCCACGAAAGCGCTCCTCCGTGCGCCCTTGCGTGAGGCGTGTCAAGAAGGACTGCAACGAGAAATTGATCTGTTTACACAACGTCTGTCGTCGCCGGAAGCGGCTGAAGCGGTACAAGCCTTCCTTGAACGCCGCCCACCGGATTTCAGTCATTTTGAATAAATCAAGCGCAGCGCGCTTTATCAACCCTACAGAAAGGTAGTTTCATGGCCGATATAAAGAAAACGCAACTGGCTGTTATTGGAGCGGGACCGGGCGGTTATGCCGCCGCTTTTCATGCGGCGGATCTGGGTTTGGAAGTAAGCCTGATCGACGTGCAACTCAATCCCGGCGGCACCTGTCTGTATCGGGGCTGCATCCCGTCGAAGGCGCTGCTTCATGTTGCAAAGCTTATCAACGATGCCCGCGAAGCAGAGGAATGGGGCTTGACCTTTACTCCGCCTGAATTGAATCTCGATAAAATGCGCGACCGCACCAACCTCGTGATTGAGCAAATGACCGGCGGCCTTGGCCAACTCTGCCGCGCCCGGAAGATCACCTATATCCGCGCCCGCGCCTCTTTTGTGAACAGCCGCAGACTCATCCTCTTCAACGAAGACGGTTCCGATGATTATCTTGATCCTGAACATATTATCATCGCCACCGGTTCACGACCCACCCTCTTCGGACCGCTCATCAAATCAGAACGTCTGATGAATTCAACCAATGCGCTGCAAATCAACAGAATCCCCTCCTCCTTGCTCGTCATTGGCGGCGGCTACATAGGATTGGAGTTGGGTTCCGTCTATGCAGCACTCGGCTCTGAAGTGACCGTCGTTGAGGCGACTGACCGCTTATTGACCGGTGTAGATCATGATCTCGTTGTACCACTGCAAAAACGTCTGGAACAGAATTTTAAAGGGGTCCTGTTATCGACGAAGGTCATGGAAATGAAGGAACTGGAAGATGGCGTCCGCGTTCAATTCGAAAATGGCGCCGGTGAAAAGAGCAGCGCAGTTTACGATAAAGTTCTCATTTCGGTGGGGCGCAAACCCAACTCGCAAGGGCTTAACCTCGCTGATACAGGCGTTAAAACAGACTCTAAAGGCTTCATCGTCGTTGATGAACAGCGGCGTACGGCTGAACCCCATATTTTTGCCATTGGCGACGTGACCGGTCAGCCCATGCTCGCCCACAAAGCCTCAGCAGAAGGAAAAGTGGCGGCTGCTGTGATTGCCGGCAAAAAAGCTGCCTTCGAACCAATGGCGATTCCTGCGGTGGTCTTCACCGATCCCGAGATTGCTATTTGCGGTGAAACAGAAAACAGCGCCAAAGCCAAAGGGCTATCCGTTCATGTGGCGAAATTCCCCTGGACGGCTTCCGGCCGCGCCAGTACCCTGAGCAGTTCCGACGGGCTCACCAAAATTTTGGTAGATGCGGAAACAAGCCAAATCCTTGGCATGGGCATTGTCGGTAACAGCGCAGGAGAACTCATCTCCGAAGGGGCACTCGCCATTGAAATGGGCGCCGTTGCCGAAGACCTAGACATGACCATTCACCCCCATCCCACCCTGAGCGAAACGGTGATGGAATCAGCTGCCGCCATTTTCGGACAAAGTACCCACATTTACCGGCCTGCAAAAAAATAATCCTAATTATTAGGTCGCTAACAGCCAACGCCTCTAAGCAGAGCCTACCGCTTCAGCTTCCGTACCATTTCGCCGCCTATGGCTGAGCTCCGCCTTTGCGCTGCCTTTTATAAGACCGCCCATGTTGGCGGCCTGTGCACGACCTCTTGCTCACAATCAAAAGAAGAAATAAAAATAAGTGCGTCCAATGGTATTAACCCCCACTTTTGGAGTATTGTTTATTAGGCACTGTTATCGCAGTCCTTCCAGTAAAAACTATATAAGCCCTTATGTTTTTTGATTGTAAAGAAAGAGGAGTCTTTAGCATGACATCAATGAACCGAAGAAGACACGCGAAGTTTTTGTTGAGCTGCCTGTTCACAGCCGTGATCGTATTGGCGGCAGGCAGCCTCCACACAGAAAAAACAGAGATCTTGTGGAAGTATGAGCCGCCTGCAGGCTATGTGGATGCTTCCCCCGCCGTGGCAGATCTCACAGGCGACGGTCACGCAGACCTTGTCATAGGCACTACCGCCGGTTTAGTCATCGCACTTACTTCAGGCGGTGAAGAAATTTGGCGTCATGAAATGCAGGGACCGATCAGTGTTTCACCCAGCATTGGCGATCTCAACAATTGTGCGGGCGATGAAGTGGTGGTCATGAACCGTTTGGGAACCATCCACTGTCTATCCGCTGCAACAGGCACATTTATTTGGGAACAATCTTTGCCCGCTCCCTTACAATGGGGTGAAACTGTTTTGGCGATTGCCGACCTCGATAACGATGGGAAACTCGAAATTGTAACAGGTAACAGCAGCAGCACTGTCGTCTGTTTGAATGGCGACGGGGAAATTGTCTGGCAATACAAAGGGGATCATGGCATTACCCAAGCGCCTGCCTTGGCGGATCTCAATAATGATGGCTTTCTCGAAGTGTTGGTAAGCGGCAATGTGGTTCCTCTTGTTTGTTTGTCTCATGAGGGCGAAGAGCTTTGGCGTCTCGAAAATGCTATTGGGAGCAACCCCCTCGTCTACGATCTAGACGGCGATCATCACCCGGAAATACTGATTGGCTGCGGCTCACAATTTAGGGTAATCGATGGCAACGGCAAAGAACGGTGGTCCTATCCCATGCAACGGGAAATGGACGGAGCCTTGACCGTAGTGGATGCCGACGGCGACGGTGAAGTGGAAATCTATCTGATCGATCTTTCCGGCAATCTAGTCAGCTTGAATCCTGAAGGACGTTTACGGTGGCAGGCAGATGTCAAAGAACGGGTGCGCCGCTCTCCCACCGTAGGCGATGTGGACGGTGACGGCGTCCAAGAAATTATTGTGGCAGGCTACGATAATACCATGTATATCTTTGAGCCGGATGGTCGCTTAGATACAAAGGTACCCGTCCAAGGGGGCACCAATTGTGCGGTCACCCTTCTCCCCTTGCAAAATGGAAAACCCGGACTTTTGGTCGCGCCTAACAACCAAGCGCTCAGTATGCACTGCTTTAGTGACGCTCAGGCAAACGTCCCCTTGCTCTGGCCGGAATACCTCTATGATTCGCAGCGCAACGGCGCGGGTACCAAGGCTGCGCAACAGCCGACCGTCGAATTCAGCTTAACCTATGGAGATCGCTATGTGGGCGTAAACCTCATGGAAATACAGGTGGACAATCCCGATGAGCGCAATCTTCACATTGAACTGACCTCACAGCGTGATCACGATGCGCCGGCAGTGTCAGCGCTGAGCACCAATGATAAAGACATAAGCCTTTCTTTATCCTATACCCTGCCTGCTAATAAGGCGACCAACCTCACCTTGAGCGCTGTTATTAAAGAAGGTGATAAAGTTTTGGAGCAGCGCAATCAAAAGACCTATGTGGTACCTTTCACCAAAGAACTGGCTGACCTCGAACGAAGCTTATCCGATTCTTATACACAGATTGCACGCCTCGCTGATACGGGCGGTTTTGAAGAACGCAATTATTTTTTACAAGGCAAATTACAAAGCTACCGTGAACGCGTGCAGCAGCTCAGCACCGCCACGGATGGCGAAATCATCGACTTGCGAAATGATATACGCGCTTATCTCACAGAAGTCAACGGCTTAAATGCCACCGTCGCCGCAGCAGCACAGGCGGGCGCGAACGGGAAAAGTCTGCTCCTTTCTTCAGCAAATCCCTGGGCGCCTTTCGGCGGCTTCCAAGAGCTGGCGGAAGGGCGTATGAACGATGAACCTATAACCATTGAAGCATTTTCCGGCGAAACAGAATCAGCAGCACTCAACCTCTTCAATCTCACGAACATGACGCGCAGTTTCCGCGTAGAATTGGAAGCGCTGCGCTGCGGTGATGCAGAAGTGCCCGCCCGCGATTGCATCTCGCTCCATGAAGTAATCGCCGTACCCACAGAAATGCGCGACTTCTCCGCCGATGCCATCCCGCTGCTCAACAAGGCGCAATTGATCCAAATCTCGCCGTGGAGCGCCGCCCAGATATGGCTCAACGTGGACACGAAACCGCTGGCTGCAGGCGAATGGACCGCTTCCCTTGTCCTGCGCAGCCTTGATGTCGAGTCTATATGTGAAACAGCGCCCATTAACATCCATGTGTGGGCGCCGCAGCTGCCCGAAACGCAGCCCTTATCTTTATGTCATTGGGGCTATGTCCATAGCTCTGTGCTCAAAGACTATCCCGAAGAAGCCTTGCAAGATCAGGTGCGTAACGGAACCAATGTCTTCGTCGGAACCTTCTTCCCCCGCGCCACATATGATGAACAGGGTGAGATTATCGGCGCCATTGATTTCACCGACCATGACAGTTATGTAACACGCCATGCCCCCCACGGAACCATACTCTTTTTCAACTACCAACACGCGCTGAAAGGACCGGGCGGTCAAAACGAAGAGGCTTATGCCAAAGCCCATCTGACCTGGCTCCGCGCATGGGTGGCGCATCTCAAAGAACTGGGCGTTGGCTACGACGGCTTCGCCCTTTATCCTGTGGATGAACCGGGGCTGAATGATGGACTTGTGGAGATTCATCAACGGATGGCGAAATTGGCTCGGGAGGCGGATCCCAATATACTGATGTATACCGATCCCGTGGCGCGCATTACCGAAGACGAACTCAAAGAAATGCTGCCCTATGTGGATATTTGGTGTCCCAATCGCGACGGGTTAATTCTCGAAAAAACAAACAAAGCGAAGCTCGATATCATTAAAGCATCAGGCAAACAAATCTGGACCTATGCCTGCGAACCCAACGCCAAACATCAATCGCCCTTAGGCTATTATCGAGGACAAGCCTGGCTCGCATGGCAACACGGCTTAACCGGAATCGGATTCTGGTCTTACTGCACCTCGCGCGACGATCCTTGGTTCCTCCCCTCGCTCAGACACGATTATTTGATGGTCTATCCCGGCGACGGTGTGGTTTCCAGCAAACGCTGGGAAGCAGTCCGCGACGGTATCGAAGACTATAGCATGCTCCATCTGCTGCGGAGCCTTGTCGATAACGCTCCTGCCGCCATGGAAACGGAAGCGTTGGATAAGGCGCATACCTTGCTCAATGAAAAAGCAACGGTGATCGGCGAATTCTGCGGAGTAGATCAGGATGGCACCGTGCCCGGCCCCGATGGGCTCGCCGGCGCGCGACGCATCAGCGATAAACGCTGGGAAACGATCCGAACCGTGCGCAGAGAGTTGGCCGAATTGCTGACACAACTGAACACAGCCGCCAATGTAAATTAAAGCGCGTTTCTAGACGCTGATTCCTCCCGGATCCTGCGGTCACAGCACCGTGGGATTCGGGATGTTTTTTCGCCCTCTCACCCTCTCGGCGGTATCCACACAACGCTCCTCTTTGCACTACAACGAAGCGCCTATCACCAAGCAAGCGAGAAACAAGAAGAGCCGTCACAGGACGGTAAAACGGGTCGCAGCGTCGCAAAGCGCTACATAGGAAGGAAGAAAATGGTGGGCCCTGCTGGACTCGAACCAGCGACCAAGTGATTATGAGTCACCTGCTCTGACCGACTGAGCTAAGGGCCCCCAAGCCTGTATTTTACCCCTTTTAAGCCTATCAGATCAATTTCTCTTAAGGGCAGCGTGGATTCAAACTCGAATTGCAACCCTTTTCTGAAGAAAGACTTCGGCAGAATTGCATGGGCGTTTGTGAGCTGAGCGTAGCAACACCTAACATGAGCGACTGCGTACACGAGTACGGCGCAATTCACGACCCTACGACTTTTATGAAACCCGAGTATCCGAGAGCTATTTTCCGCTTGCTAAATCTTGGCTATCCATGGCATCGGCGCCATTACCGCCACAAATAAAAGGCGAATTCTTTGAAACTAACAACCCTTCATCATCAACATCTCTCATAATCCAGTTCTCCTTGCTCTCTACACGAATTTAAAGAAGGTAACTGTATCAAGGTTGTTGTCAGAGAGGGAATTTTCCATCACAAGCACCCGACATACACGCTATCCCTAAACTGTTCGTCCTCCTCCGAGATTAGTAGACGACCGTGGGCACGAATACGCCACTCGTCCTGCTCCGAGATTGCTTGGGGTCCAGGAAGACCGTCGATCAAAAAATGTTTGTCTTCAACCTGTAAAACTAGTGGCGAACCTGTGATAAATGAAGTTAATCGCGGCTTCCTCAAGGAATGTTCATTAAACCAAGGGTGAGTTACGATATCCTCGAGTGTTTCCGGATAGGTAGAAGTTGCTTCTTTGTGAGAATATGTGAGAAGCGCCCATAGAAGCACAAGTGCTCTGTTCTTTAGTGTATAGTCGTATACTAGAAAATGTTCCGTCAATTGGATAATATACTGAGAATATAGTCTTCCGGGCATCCATCCTACCCTTGAAATCGAAAAGTGTTCATAGTTAGTGTAATATCCGCCATTTTCCAAATGTGCCAGGAGATGGTCTACAAATCTTCTAAGATATACTTTTTCCCGACGTTTAAAAAATTCCACGGTATAAATTCGAGATGCGGAACGCAAAATGAAATTACTTGAGGAAAACACCTCTTCAATAAAAGCGTCCATATCGTCGAACAAGTCCTCCTCTACAACTCTTGCAATTTGGTTTTCCATAGTCTGCGCCAATAGCAAGGAGTACAGTGGCTCTATTTCAGTCTTTGAAACAAACTTTAACAAATCATATTTATAAATAGCATCATAAACGGGAACAAGGGACCCACGGCCTATAGTCCAATTTAATGCTGTATTACTTCTTGTAAAGCCTCTACAATAGTCAAGATAACAAAGCAAGGTCGAATTCATGTCGTCAAAAGAACCTATTGCATATTCATAGAGCATTTTTAATAATAGTATATTCCCAACAGAAAAGACCATAGACCCGATTTCAGCGCTGCCGCCGTGTGATTGTCCAAGCGTCATGAGTGCTTCAAAGTGT
>JAAYJI010000258.1 GCA_012523015.1 Candidatus Hydrogenedentota bacterium | reverse complement strand
ATGCGCGACCGCAGTCCCACATTAAAGGCGAGATTGTTGGGAACAGCTTTCGCTTCTTTTTCATCGAGGGCATCTAAGCGTTCATGGAGCGCGGCGCGATCAATCACGCTGAGTTCATGGGTACCTGCGGGGGTGATGCAGAGGAGTTTGCCGTCGGGGCTGCATGCGGGCGCCCAAGGATTTGCTGCGCCCTGATCCACATCATCGAGCAGTATTGTATTGACGAAACTGTTATCGGCTGTATCCACAATGCTCAGTGCGTTGGTGTTCATCCATCCCCGTTCAAGCTGGGTAGTCGGCAGATGGTAGCGGCCGAGGATGTGGGTTACATAAACATAGCGTCCGTCCGGGGATGCGCAAAGACCGCGCAGGCTGGTGCATCCGTTGGGAAGAGCGATTTCGCCTTGCCCTTCCAAGCTTTCTGTATCGATCACGGAAATGGCAGCGGCAATATAATCGCCGTCAGAAGGGCCTGTGGGCAATAGGTTGGCGACATATAACTTTGTGCCGGCTGCCGCAAGGGCAAGAGCAACAGGTTCACGCTCTACCGGAATGTGTTTCACAAGGCTATGCGTATTGAGGTCTACAACGGCGATGTTGTTGTTGAACTGGCAGGCGACAAAAAGCAGGTTTTTATCGGGCTGTACTGCCAAGGCGATCGGCGTATGACCCACCGCCTTTTCCCATTCTATTGCGCCGGAATCGACATCAACGCCGTAGACGCAGCCCTCCGGCGAAGCGCCGCAAACGAAAAGCGTTTTCTCATCGGCAGATAAGGCGAGGCCTGCGGGCGGCTTGCTTAGGGGGAAGCGGCGCAGCACGTCACGTCTGCTAAGATCCACCACGGCGACGGTATGCGCCGTATGTTCCGCCACGTATAAAAGGGAGCCTTCTTGATTGCCCACCACAGCGAGCGGAGATTGATACTGTTGTGCGGCGGCGACGGCGGCGCAGCCGATAATCAACAGTGCCGCGCCCAAGTGCAGGCAGAGAGCCCATGGGAGCCCTTGGTATGTTCTCATAGAAAACCTGTTCATTCGCGACCTTTCTATCATAGCGTATCCCGCAGTCATGCGGGGTGTCCGTCCCTCAGCATCGGCCTTGGGGGTGTCGAATGCCTGATGCTGTATCCGTGTACAAGTATGACATAAATTGTTGCGTCAGGCAAAAGGAAATGTGGCAAGCTTCACGGCGGAACAGGGCCGCGGCTTTGCCCCAAAAAAAATTTACGAGCTGCCCCTTCGACCAAAAATCCGAAGGCCGGGCTTTCTCAGAGGAAGGCGAAGGTTACACAGAGGATGCAGATGATATACAATAGCTTGTACATACGGTTGAAGTCCTCCGCTTTTTAAATCAAACAAGATTGGGCTTTTATTTTATCGGTCTTGTTGGTGTATAGTAACGCGGTTGGGGACAGCTAGGAGAGCATGAATGGACACACCGAAAAAGACAATAACCGGATTGATTAGTGCTTGGCTGGTGCATTTGCTCACCGCGTCAGGTGCGATTTTCGGTGTCTTGGCGTTACAGGCCATCGCGCAGCAGCAGTTCAAAGCGGCGCTCGGATGGATGATGATTACCGCCGCCATTGATGCGGTAGATGGTGCCCTCGCCCGATGGCGCCATGTCAAATGCTTCATCCCCCATTTTGATGGCGCGCTCCTCGATAACATGGTCGATTATTTCAACTATGTATTAGTCCCTGCCTTTTTCTTGTTAAACGCCTCCATAGTACCCGATCCGTGGCGCTTGATCTTGTCATCCATTATGATACTCAGTTCTGCCTACCAGTTTTGCCGGGACGATGCGAAGACAGCCGATCACACCTTTACCGGCTTCCCGTCTTATTGGAATGTAGTTCTTTTTTATGTCTTTTTATTGGAGTGTCCCCCTTGGCTCACGATCACCGTGCTGTTGGTTTGTGCCGTCGGCGTTTTTGTGCGGATTCGGTACCTCTATCCGAGCCGCACGCCCTTTCTGCGGCCGCTCAATCTCATCTTGGGTTTAGTGTGGGCGGGACTGGTCATCACGGCATGGCTATACTATCCTGAAAGACATCGATTTCTATTGTTGCTTTCCTTCTTTTACCTTATCTACTATTGTGTAATCAGTCTGTGGCTCACCCTGCGCAAGCAGACTGCCCTTGGGGATGCATCATGACACGAAGCACGGGAAACAAAATAGAGCGGCCCTACCGCATTGTTCTTTTTGGCGTTCAGGCGGAAGCGCTGCTGCCTTTGGTGCAAGCTTTCGACGCCGCCTTTGTTGTTGTGGATAAGAATCCGGATATTGTGATTTGTTATGGCGGTGATGGTACCCTGCTCACGGCGGAGCTGCGCTGGCCGGGCATACCCAAGGTGCCTATACTGAACAGCCGCCGCGGTCATCGCTGCATCCCCAAATCGCCTCGGGAAGTGGTTGAAGCCCTCGCGCGCAACGAGATGGTTCATTCTCATTACTCCAAACTGGAATGTGCGGTCTTTTCTTCGGACCAGCGGCAAGAAGCGGATTTTATACTCACCTGTCTTAATGAAGTGAATGTGCATATGGGACGCATTAACAGCGCTGTACGCTTTTGCCTTTGGGTTAATGATATACCCTTTGAAAATGGGGTTGAGGTAGTCAGCGATGGCTTTGTGGCTTGCACCGCCTTCGGCAGCTCCGCCTATTTTAAAGCGATTACAAAAGGTATTTTTAAGGAGGGGATCGGGCTTGCTTTCAAAGCGACTACCCACCCCGTCAACCATGTTATTGTTTCCGAACGCGATGAGGTACGTTTCGAAATTACACGGGGACCCGCCGTGTTGGCTTTCGATAACTCCCATGATTATCTTGATCTGGCTGCCGGCGATTATTTGACCGTACGCAAGCACCCGCAAAGTGCGCATATGCTGACTTGCGATCCTATCACCGCATTGGATGAACCTTTTTAGGCGCTTGCTGCGACAGCACCCATAAAAACGAAGCGCTAGAGGCGGTTGTGGATTCATGGCGCGCTTGGGGAATTTTCGTAGTTATAAGGAAGCGTGTTTTTAGGGAGATTTGGTTATGACAGGAAAATATCGACGCCCTACGTGGGATGAATATTTTATGGAGGTGACGAACGCTATTGCCAAGCGTGCCACCTGCAGCCGAGGCAGAAGCGGCTGCGTCATTGCACGGGATCAACGCTTGCTCGTGAGCGGGTATGTGGGGGCGCCTAAGGGCTTCCCCCATTGTGATGAGGTGGGACATCAATTCAAGAAGATGGTCCATGGCGACGGCACCATTACGGAACATTGCGTGCGTACGGTGCACGCCGAACAAAACGCTATTGCCCAAGCCGCGAAACTGGGCGTGTCCATTGACGGCGGCACCTTATACTGCCGGATGACACCCTGCCGCGTGTGCGCCATGTTGATTATCAACTGCGGCATTGTGCGCGTCGTCTGTGAGCGCCGCTATCATGATGGAGCCGAGTCAGAGGCCATGTTTCGGCAAGGCGGCGTCCAACTGGAATATATCCACGACGAGGTGCAGAAGTATGAATAGCCGCCGCTCCGGCGGAACGCGCTTTAGCCATTCCCGGGTGCACATGCCCTTCATACCCTAGACCAGCCCCAAATATTTCTCGAAGAAGGCAAGGAGTTTAGCAATGATTCCTTCCTTCGTTTTCTCTCTTCTGCCGCCAAAGCGTGATAAGGGCGGCAGGATCGTATCAATGTCCATACCTGTAGTTTTAAGGAATCCGTCGCGGAAGGCGTTATCGACGAAGCTTCTCGTTTCCTCTTCCTTGAGTTCTTCCTCTTGGATGAGCGCGCTGAGATCCGTTTCTTTTTGTTCATCCACGAATTTGCGCCAATCCTCGTCGACCTTGGTGCCGGCACTGATCCGGTCAACAAAGCTTATGATCAGTTCTTTTTTGCTGCGCAGTTCGATACTCGAGCTGATGGCTTTATCGATGGTTGCCAAGATTTCCTTATTCGAGCAGTTGCTTTCGTGATACTGGGCAACAAGCATCAAAATATAATCGATATTGACTTCGATCTGTTTGATGAGTTCCATCTCAAAGATAATATCGTCGTTGATATTTTCCTTGCCGCCTTCGCCTTGAGGACGCAGCTCTTGGTACAGATCAATATAGCGGCTTTGATAATCCTGCAAATCCCGTTGGGAAAGGATTTCCCTTCCCTCGAACTCGTCGAAGGCAGTCAGAATATTGCGCTGCCGTAAGAGGGCACCGAAAAGCTTTATAAAGGCTTTCTTCTTCTCTTCTCCAACAATTGCTTTTCCCAAGGGGAATTCTCTTTGCAGTTCTTCAACGAGCGCCTTATATCCGGGATACTTTTTTCCCTTATCTTCATAGCCATCGTAATATTCTTCGAAGGTTTTCAACAGCACGATGCCGCCCGCTTCTTTATCGCCAAAGAGTGCGATAGCCTCGTCGGTCGCTTCTTTTAAGTAACGGAAGCACACGATATTGCCAAAGGTCTTAACGCGGTTCAAGATGCGGTTGGTTCGTGAAAATGCCTGAATGAGCCCGTGCAGTCTTAAGTTCTTATCAACCCAGAGCGTGTTCAGCGTGGTGGCATCAAAGCCGGTCAGGAACATATTGACCACGATCAGCATATCCACCTCACGGTCTTTCACGCGCCGCGCCACATCTTTATAATAATTTTCGAAGCGGTCACGGGACGTGTCAAAGTTCGTTTTGAACATCTTATTATAGTCGGCAATAGCCGCCTCAAGGGCGTCCCGGGCGCTTTGATCGAGCCGTTCATTATCGAAGT
>JAAYJI010000257.1 GCA_012523015.1 Candidatus Hydrogenedentota bacterium | reverse complement strand
GGCGGCGGCATGGGCGGCTACGGCGGCGGCATGGGCGGTGGTATGATGGGTGGCGGCATGGGCGGCTATGGCGGCGGTATGGGCGGTGGACGTATGGGCGGCATGGGCGGCGGTATGGGCGGCGGCATGATGGACGTTACCGCTATCAGTAATATCTCTGACTTATTCACAACGATCAGTGACATGATGGTTGGTGAAGCGCCGGCATTGCCGGAAGTCGTAGGTTTGTCGCGCGTAGGTACCGGCGCTACCGGTTCAATGCTGGGTGCTGGTGGTACTGCTGTGGCGCAGCAAGGCGCAACACTGGGAACCGGCAGTACGGCTGCTTCTTCCGGATTGGGCGGCGACGTATTGACGCTGTTAGAACGTTTAGTGCCGCAGGTTTATGAACCCTATTCCGATGAGCTGCTCTCTGACATGATTTACAATCCTGCCAATAATATGCTCATCGTAAAAAATACGCCTACGAATTTAGAAGAATTTGAAAAGCAATTGGCAGAAATTGATATCACCCCTAAACAGGTGAGCATCGAAGCTAAATTCTTGACCATTCGTCTTGAAGATCTTAAAAAGATCGGATTTAACTGGGATGCTACCTTATCTGACCAGAATATGCGTTCCAGAAAGATTGATGAACTTGCCAACAGAACCTACAACTATGATATTAATGGTGACGGAACTGATGAAAGAATTCCGTTTTACACAAGACCCGACGGAACGCCTACCATTGCCAACACCATTACGGATGCGACCATTGGTGCGCTCATAAATCCGCCCTCCTCTGCTGAGCCGACTTTCAGCATACTGGGTAATATCCTTAAAAATGAAGATGGCGATAAGCTTTCTGTCACCTTTGATTATTTGGATGGTCTTGATGAATCCGAATTGCTGAGTGCGCCGCGGGTTACCACGATGAACCGTAAACCTGCCGTTATCGCTGACTTCGCAACCGAATATTTCATCTCGCAAATCAGCACTGAAGTGTATGCCAATATTGGCTACGGCTATGGAAACTCCGGAGCAACCACGTCCTTCGTTCAAAACGTTATTCCCCAACCCTATAATTTTGGTATTGCCCTTTCTGTTACGCCTCAAATTCGTGACAACAACCAGGTACGTTTATGGTTGAATCCGGAAGTGCGTACAAAAACCGGTTCGAAGACTTTCCAACAAAAACAAATTATTTCTGATCAGGAAATTGTGAATGAAATCAACCTGCCCACCACGTCTTGGCAAGCTGTCTGGACCAACGTGATTGTTCATGATGGTGATACCTTGGTGCTGGGTGGTTTGGTACAGGATCAGTCTTCGAAGGGTACCCAGAAAATGCCGTATGTTGCGGATATCCCCGTCATCGGCTTCTTCTTCAAAGGAACCAAACGTGAGGCGAAACAATCGAGTCTTCTTATCTTTGTAACGCCTGACATTATTGACTCCACGGGCGCACGCTTCTTTGATGTCACTGAAATGCCCAATTAATCCTTAGCAATGCTAGTTCATGGAGCGGTCCTGTTTTTTGGATCGCTCCTTTTTTGTTAAAGCGGATATGTCTTTCATTCAAATAAAGGTACTGCCGATTTCGGAAACTTATTGACGTGCGTTATTTTCTTTATTCTCTACTCTTGACACTGCTCACTCCTTTTGGAGCGTTGTACCTCCTTTTGTCAAGAAAATATCGGCCCTTATTAAGGCGCTTTCGCCCGTCAATCCCATCCGACCTTTGCACCGGATCTCTTTGGATCCATGCCTGCAGCGTAGGAGAAGTATTTCTTGCCAAAGTAATTATTGACGCCTTGCAATTAGCTGCCCCCCGAAGTGGTATTCTACTGACAGTCAGCACCTTATCCGGAATGGATCTAGCCAAGAGAACGCTCCCGCGAGTCCCCCTTACCTTTTTGCCCATGGATACACTTTGGTCAGTACGTCCTTTTGTTAAAAAGCTTCGGCCTGCCCTATTGGTACTCATGGAAACTGAATTATGGCCTACACTCATTCGCGAAACGAAGCGGCAGGGAGCGCCCGTGATTATTTTGAACGGGCGTTTAAGCAACGATAAGTATGATCGTTTGAAAAAATACCGGTGGCTCATACCGTCGCTTGTCTCTATGCTTGATCATGCAGCCGTTCAAGCGGAAGACTACAGGCAACGGTTTATAGCTTTGGGACTGACCTCCGACCGCGTCAGTATCATGGGCAACCTAAAATTTGATGGCGCCCTAAAGCAGGTAACAGAAGCGTCTCTGAAGCAGCTTCGTCAGTGTTATGGCTATAAAGAAAGCGATAAAATCATTGTTTTTGGGAGTACTCATTCCGGCGAGGAAGCTCTCGCGCTTGACTGCTGGAAACTTCTAAAGCAGAATTATCCGGATCTTAAACTGGTGATTGCCCCGCGGCATTTACAACGCCTGGATCAAGTGATCGAAGTCTTTCGCAATGAACAGGCAACATTACGATCAACACTTCCCCCGGCCACGGTAAATGAAGCGCCGCCTATACTTATTCTGGATAGGATGGGGGAGTTGGCGCAAATCTATGCTTTAGGCAGTGTCGCTGTCATTGGAGGAAGCTTTTTCCCTGCCTCGGGAGGGCATAACCCGCTAGAGTCTGTTGCGCTCGGCGTGCCCACCCTCTTCGGTCCCCATATGGATAGTTTTGCTGATGTGGTTTCTTTGTTAGTGAATGGAGGAGGAGCGTTGCAACTGGCTTCTCACGAGGAATTAGCATCAGTTGTGAAGGAACTCCTTGTCAATAAGGAGATGCATCAACGGGTTGCCCATGCGGGTCGGATGATCGTGCAAAACAATCAAGGAGCCGCGGCGTGCGCCCTTAACCTGCTTCAATCGTTCTT
>JAAYJI010000256.1 GCA_012523015.1 Candidatus Hydrogenedentota bacterium | reverse complement strand
TCACCTCACCATGGACAGCGCAAAAAAAGTCGGCGAAGGGCAGTTCCACAGCAGGCCGCTCAGCATGATCCCAATAAATGCGGAGTAGATAAGAACGCAGATCACGGGGAGAACGCTGCGACAAGGTACACCACATGCGATGAATAATACCGGGGCCCTCCACATTGAGGAGCAGCTTTTCTTCGCCGGCAGCGATGGCTTCAAAGGCAGCTCCTTTCGCTCCGCGATTTGCCTGAGCCCCTGCGCCGGGCGTGCCATCAGGATTCTCAAAACTGATCCACCGTGTTTGAATGGTTTCAGGCATGACATATAAAGGTACGGCCGAACAGGGCGCAAGAATAAAAGCATAAAGGACAACACCAAGGAGAAAGATAAACAAGGGCGCCGGCTTAGACATAGATAAAAACTCCGATACTTTGGATGCTAGGAGGAGAGAACAAAAAGGCTTTTTCATGGCAGGCTCATTGTAATGTTTTTTGCGGCAATAGGCAAGACCTCCGTATCAACCAAGGTATAGCGCAGATCGCCGTTCGCCGTGGTCAGGGTGCCGGGAATGATAAAGAGCGTTTGATCCACGGTGCAGTTAAAATGTGAAGCCGCGCCGCCGCTGATAATGATCTGTGCCGATTCCTGTTCCCGCTGCCGTTGATAGACGGAGCGCGGCGTTTGACTGTCCAGTATCATACCTGCGCTGTTCACAGAACCATGACAAAGCAAGATGCGCAACCCCTCTTCAACGAAGACTTCCTTCCTGCGTAGGTCTGCCAAGAAGGTGATGGATGCGTTCTCAACAGGACTAAGGGGCGGCGCTTGTTGGGACGAAGGGGTTGCTTTATTTCCTGCGCGACAGCGCCGAAGCAGCTCGCGATCATACTTGCCCTGCACAACCAACACATCGCGGCGGCGCAGCAGCGCAATGATTTCTTTCAAGCCCGATCCGTCTGCAGATAGATTACCGGTTTGCACAACGCGATAAATCCCTTGCTCTTGCAGGGACGCGAGTACCGCATCTAATCCGACAAAGTTACTCAGGATGTCACCAATAACGGCGAAATACATAATTGTTTTCCCTTATTTTTCAGTCTGCAGTGCTGTGGCAGACACGCACGGGTTCAGATTATTTCCTCGTTTTTTGAAAATTTTTAGCAACTCATAAAACAATTTATATCAGCATGTTACAAACATTACTGTTTAGGATAGACCCGTTGTCCCGCTAAAAGAGCGGTAATAGACACTATTTTCTATGGTGAAAAAATTTTTGTTGGAAAAAAGAACTTGACAAATCAACATTTACCGTGTATTTATTAGGCTAGAATTTGGGATCGGTAATCATGGTAATGTATTATATACACTCATTGTGGTTATACGGTACCCAATGAAAACGCACCGTATGTGTATGCTGGTATAAGGGTATCAGCGTGCAGCAGTATTCAAGTAAACACTCGAAGAAGGAGGAATTACGACAATGGCTTTCAAGAAAGCAAAAGACAAAGACAAACCGATGACCAAGACACAGACGCTGACCGCCTTGGCCGAAGAAACGGGACTGACGAAGAAAGATGTCGCCGCCGTGCTTGACAATCTGGCTGCCTTAGCTTGTGCGCAGGCTGCTGCCGGATTTACCGTGCCCGGTCTTGGCAAACTGAAACTGGTGCAACGCAAAGCCCGTAAAGGCCGCAACCCCGCAACCGGTGAAGAGATCAAAATTCCCGCGAAAAAAGTTTTGAAGTTTACCATTGGTAAGGCCGCGAAAGATCTCGTTACTCCGCCCAAGAAATAATTTGTTTTCCAGATCCCTGTCAGGCCCGGATACACATGTTCCGGGCCTTTGCTTTTTTAGCCCGGCTATGATAAAACATGATTAGGATTCGTCGAAGGTATCCGTCAAAGATCAACAATCAATCCTTGGAGAATTAGCCATGATCGTCCGCCCATTAAAAAGTATTGCTGTCATCACGTGTGTTCTTCTCGTTGGCTGCATGTCCGCGCCTCCGGCAAAACACAGCATAGCAGCTGAAGAACCGAGTTTGCTCCTTGCCGAAGAGGGCAGGCCGCAGATGAGCATTGTGGTGAGTGCCACGGCGCCGCCTGCTACGCGCTATGCGGCCGAGGAGCTGCAAGGCTTCCTGCTGCAGATGACGGGGGCAGAACTGCCGCTGTTAACTGATGACGCGCCGCAAAGCGATTCAGAAATACTCGTGGGCGATAGCCAACACCTACGCAACTTGGATTTATCAATCGACTATGCATCTTTAGGAACGGAAGGCTACATCCTGCGTACGCATAATGCCAACCTGATCATTACCGGCGGGCAGCCGCGGGGCACGCTCTACGGTGTCTATGGCTTATTGGAGGAACACCTGGGCTGCCGTTGGTTTACGCCGGAAGTGAGCGTAATCCCTGAGGCGGCGACCTTGGCGATTCTTCCCATTAATGAGGTACGTGTTCCTGTTTTGGAATACCGAGAACCCTTTGTGGAAGAGTGCTTTGATGGCGACTGGGCGGCGCGCAATCGGATGAACGGCAACACAGACCGCTTGGAAGAACGGCACGGCGGCAAGATCATTTATAACGGCTTTGTGCACACCTTCGCAGGCTTGCTGCCCCTTGACACCTATTTTGAAGAACATCCCGAATATTATTCGTTGGTAGGCGGGAAACGTATTAAAGATCGAAACCAATTGTGCTGTACCAATGAAGAGGTGATCCGGCTTGTTACAGAAGAAGTGCGTCGTCGCATGGCAGCCCATCCGGAAGCGACGGTGTTTTCGGTTTCCCAAAACGACTGGTACAACTATTGTGAATGTGAATCGTGTACGAAGTTAGCGGAAGAAGAAGGCAGCCAAATGGCGCCTGTATTGAAGCTGGTCAACGCTGTGGCGAAGATGGCCGCGCAAGAGTTCCCAGACAAATTGGTGGATACCCTCGCCTACCAATATACCCGGAAACCGCCGCGCACGATGCGCCCGGAACCGAATGTCATTATCCGACTGTGCACCATTGAATGTGACTTCGCTCATCCCTTCCAAGATCGCACGACGCCTGAAAATCGCGCCTTTTGTGACGATATCGAAGCGTGGGCATCCATTGCTAACCGGTTGTGGATCTGGAATTACAATTGTTCCTATCACCATTACCTCACCCCCTTCCCCAATCTCTATGTGCGAGGCCCCAATATTCGCTATATGATTGAGAACAATGTGCGCGGCATCTTCGAACAGGATGTATACAATACGCCTCACGGTTTCCTCAGCCCCTTGAGCGGTTATCTCGGCGCGAAACTCTTATGGAATCCCAATTATGACACCGACTTGGCGATTGACGAATTTTTGAGCGGCGTCTATGGAGCCGCGGCGACACCGATGCGGCTGTACATCAATCTCCTCCATGATGCCGTTAAAGATCCGGAAACGCTCATGAATATTTGGATTAGCCCTGATGTCCCCTTCCTGAATGATGACATTATGAAACGGGCAGACCTGCTCATGGACGCTGCAGAACAAGCTGTTGCCGACGATCCCGGAGCGCTCGAGCGCGTACGCATTGCCCGCCTCTCAACAGATTACACGATTATGGAACGGGCACGTTCGTTAAATGCCGGCGATTCTTTCGTTGTCGATCATGAGCGGCTCACCGTAGAACCTTCCGTTGCATTCAAAACACGGGCAGAACGCTTCTTTGCTGTTGCGGAAAAACATGGACTCCGATTAGTTGCCGAACACGACGGTGATATTGCCAAATATAAGAAGACCATTGATGCCTATCTGAAAAAAACCGATACGCCGAAACGCCTTGAGCCGGTTGCCGCGCCTGCAGAAATGGAAAGCGGTCTCCTTTGTTCCTTTTATGATATGGCGGTGACGCGCCTTCCGAAATTCAAAGACTTAACAGCGGACGCGCACAGTGTTGTCACAAAGATCGATACAAGCCCCTCCGACGGACACGATGCGGATGCCTATGTATTGTTGTTCGAAGGATATTTTGTCGCACCTAAAGAGGGCGTATATACCTTCAGCGTCCGTTCTAACGATGGCAGCCTCCTGTGGATCGGCAATTCGCGTGTTGTAAATAATGACGGCCTCCATGCAGAAAAGACCGTCACCTCTTTTGTTGCCTTAGAAAAAGGCTATTATCCATTCAAGTTGGGCTACTTCGAAGCTGGCGGCAACTCGGCATTATCAGTCTTTTGTGCCGGTCCCGACATTCCCTACGGGGAAATCCCCGGGTCTATGTTCGCGACTCCTGTAAAATAGGCTTTTCACTGCCATAACGTTTTGGGAATCTTGCGGCCAAGGAGCGTCGCTTGGGATCAAAGCGCCGTGTCCACACTTTGCGCCCTTATTGGCTGCTACCGTTCAAAATGTAATTTAATAAGGGCAATTGTGGTAAACTCTAGGAGGAAATAGTTTTTCTTTTTTACGATATATCACGGCCCGATCTAAATGGGTAATTTAGTTTTTTTTTGCAGCTATTTAACGCGAATGAAGGTCGTGTCAAGAAAGCGGCACGGCTCACCGCACAAACGCTGTCGATGGGCAAGCAAGAAGTTTAGGGAGAAAAGACGGAGTTTATGAAAAGAATACTTATTGTTGATGATGATGTGGATTTGGCAGAACTTGTAAAAACGAAGTTGACCAAAGAGGGGTATCAGGCTTTTGTCATTAATACAGGTCAAGGCGCTTTCGAATATGCCAAGCAAATCAAACCTAATATTTGCCTGCTTGATATTATGCTGCCGGGTGTAACGGGCTATCAGATTTGCCGCAGATTGCGTAAAGACCCTGAACTCTACCAAATTGCGGTGCTTATGCTGACAGCATTGGGCGAAGAACCGGAAATCATTTATGGTATGGAACAAGGCGCTGATGATTACCTGGTCAAGCCCTTTAAGCTGGAGCGGCTCATGGACAAGATCGCTTCTTTAAGCACCTTGTTAAAAACCCTTGACCAGCGGCACCGTGTGACGAATCTTCTGGGAACCGATTCCTTCAAGCGGGAACTGAACCATCAACTGGCGCGCGACGCTGCCATTGCCTGCGTCTACAT
>JAAYJI010000255.1 GCA_012523015.1 Candidatus Hydrogenedentota bacterium | reverse complement strand
CGTTGCACCAGTTCCGGATCATAGGCACGAATCCCGCGCTTCAAGTCTTCGATGCGCTCTTTAACCAATTTATTTTGATTGGCAGCGGCAGGAATCAGGGAAGCAAAAATAAGCACTAAAGCAAACATGGACAGGACCCAATACAAGGCCCGTTCTTTGCGTCGCGCCACTTCCAAGATTCGCGGCGGAATCAAATTGATATCAAGAGAAACTTTTTCGACACTTCGCAACGCCATACCCAGCGCAGTACTCGCCTGCACTGCTTGTTCGCGCAGCGTTGCCGCTCCGGCTCCGATGTCACAATTGGCCGCGGGGTTGGCAAGGGCGACGGTCATGCCGAGTTGCCGAGTGAGATAGGGGATCATGTTTTTTAGAGCTGCGCCACCGCCTGTAATAAAGAGACGATTGACTTGGCCGCCCCCGGGCAGAGATCGAAAATAGGAAAAAGACCGGGTTATTTCGCCCACCAAACGCTGCATGACCCGACCCACGACTTCACCGGCTTTGCCGTCACGTTCGGGATCTTCTGTAGGAGCAAAACAACGTTCGCGCTTAATCTTTTCAGCGGAAACAAAGTCCATATTGAAGGCTTCCGCCAAGGCCTTTGTTATATCATTGCCGCCAAGATTTAAGGGGCGTGTAAATCGGAATTGATTACCCCGTTCAATAACAATGTCCGTGGTCGTTGCGCCTATATCGATTAAAGCGACGCAATCCCCTTTGTCACCGAACTGACCCGTATGCTTCAACCAGTTATAAGCGGCCAAGGGTTGAACGTCTACCACACCGACACCGTACTTGAGGGGCTTCAGAATTTCGAGGTATTTATCGACGACGTCAACTTTGATCGCCGCCATCATCACATCAAATCCGCCTGTTTCAGTTTGTCCCAGCAGTTGGTAGTCCAGCGCAATCTGATCTAAACCAAAGGGGATTTGTTGTTGAATTTCGTAACGTACGATTTGGTTGACTTTGTATTCGGGAACAGGTGGTAAGGTTCGGCAGCGAGTAAAGACAGATTGCCCGGGAACACCGAGAATTACTTTCCCCTTGCGAACCTTTCCTTCCTTGAGCACTTCACGCAGCGCCTTAAGACGCTGCTCGTTGCGGGCCGCCTCTTCCAGGCCGGGATCGGAATTATATTCGCGTTGGATGTATTTCGTGACCTGCAAGCTGCCTTTTACCTTGGCCATCTCGCACAAACGCACTGCGCTGGTGCCGATGTCAAGAACAACTCTTTTTTTCAGGCCAGACCATTTACCGGGCATAACCATACCTTCATGCTTCACGCAGAGAATTTAAATATACCATTTCCACTACCTGGGTCATTATAACCTTTCCAAGCCGTATGATAGTTTTAATCTTCCGCCACATTCGGCTTGAAGTAAACTCTTGACAAATATTGTAGTAAATATTAATTCAGATGTCAAGTATTAATTTCAACTATTTTCTAAAAGTCAAGTCAAGGAGCAATCAAAGACTAGGTAAAGCATAGTAAAATCAAGGTCATACAATCAAAAATAGATTTTATGACCCGTGAATTCTGTTCAAACAAACGTTAAAATCTAAGGAATGACAGATCAATATTTTCTCTTCAATCGTGCAACTCTTTGCACGAAACACTTTTTTATTGTCGCCTCGGAGACTTTTACAAAAGAAAAGGGATGATGCTAAAAAGCTCTTTCTTCGCGTCGATCGCTTAGATTTTTTTTGTTCTTGAGTACCACTTTAAAAAATAATGAAAGGAGTTGTCAAGAGAATACCTTATTCGGGTGGGTGATAAAAACTTTTCCGATCCTTGTTTTTTCTGCGCCGATAATTTCAAAAGAAAATGAAAGTACGTAAACATGATATTGTGTATTCCATCACATATCTTTATAATAGTTGGTGAAGCACAGTTATTTTTTTCACGGCAAATAAGCAGGATCAAATGTCTGGGCATTGCGGTTGATCTTTTCCGGTCCATCCTTGGCGCGGAAAGACAACCATCCCTGTCCTCGATTCTATGTTGCCTGTGACCATCGAAAATTTTAGAACGAAGGTATCTTAAAATGGTTTTGAGTTTATTGTTGTTATGTTCTCAGGTAGGTCTTGGACAAACAGGCTTGGTTGCCTATATTGCCGGTGGAACACAAAATTACAGCCAACTTTCCATTGTCGATGTCTCAACAGGACAAAGCGAATACATCGGTGAGAGTGCGTTGGACGCCTTTCCCGCGTGGTCTCCCGATGGCCGATGTGTTGCCTACCAAAGCAGAAATGCTGACGGTGTATGCATCCGATTAGCCTATCCTCGTGAAGACATCCCCGATGAAGCCTTGACTCATCAATACCCGGTCAACACGGACCCCGCATGGTCTGCCGATGGGAAACGCTTGGCCTATATCTCTTACACCGATTCCAATCCTTTCCCTTTAATTCAAGTTTACGATTTCGAGACAGCTCAGGAATCGACTTGGGGAGGCGATCAACAAGGTTTCGTTTCTGTTGCGTGGCTTGCATCAACAGACCTCATGCAAGCACTGAACCCCGAAGATCTTGAAGATGTGAAGACAGCTGGCTTACTCAAATTACGCGATGAAGCGGAAAAAACCGGCGTCTTAACAGCCATCGGCGTTTCTACCGACACGCCTCCTTTATCTACAGAATTGTATGTTGTGACGCCCTCCTATTCCTTGCCCTTGCTGCCCTTGTTAACAACCGACAGCAGCCGCTTCGTAAAGTATGGTCTCCGTCCTGATCATAAGGCGCGCCAAATCGCTTTTGAATCCAACGAAGGCGGCGATCGAGAAATCTTTGTCCTAGGCCGTCGCGGCATCATCAATGTCAGTAATCATCCGGCCGCCGATTGGAACCCCGTCTGGTCGCCCGACAACAATTGGATTATTTTTGAGTCCTTCCGCAACGGGCGTTGCGGTTTGTATAGCCTCTTAGTGAACACGGGAAATATTTCGCCGCTTATAGTTGACACCGCATACAACTGTTGGGCGGCGGATTGGTCGCCCGACGGTAAATGGATTGTCTTTGTGTCAGACATGGACGGCGTCCCGCAGTTGTATCGTATTCGACCTGATGGCAGCCAGCTGAAGCAACTCACAGAAGCTGCCCATGCCGCGCTGTCCCCTGTTTGGCAACCGAAAACAAAAGAAATGGAAACTACAGCAAAATGAATCGTTGTCTACATTACGTGCTAATCTTGGTTCTTCTAAGTTTAATGAATAGTGCTGCTTTCGCTCGGGATGAAAATGGTCTGCTGGCTTTGATCCAACTTCCGAACAATGGCATCCCCTCCGTTATTGAGCGCAGCGGTACTTTTAACGCCGTCCTTCAAAATGAAGCTGCCCTCTCCTTATCGAAGGACACTGAAAGCATCCCCCTTGAAGCGGTGTGGACGCGCCTGCCCGGCGGCGACTATTCCGCAGCATGTACAATCGATGAATCTGTGCCGCTCGGAGTCTATGCTCTCGAAGCACGGCATGGAGATCAGGTGGATATCAACAAGCGGGCTGTTTATGTGATTGAAGAAGTACCCGACAACTATCTTGCCGCCCATGTGACGGACGTGCACATTGGCAAAGAACGGAGTCCCAGCAAAGGGGTAGACACCTTTACAGCGATTGTAAATGAAATCAATGCCTCTGACGCAATCTTAACACTCATTACAGGCGACCTCTCTGAAAGTTCCGATCCCGATCAATTTCGCCAATTCTTGGAGATCATGGATTTGTGCGATACTCCAACTTTTGTTCTTCCGGGCAACCACGATCGCGGCAAAAATTATTATGAACTTTTTTTCGGTCCCCTGACTTACGCCTTCACCTTTGGCAAAGATGGTTATCTCTCTTTTGATACGAAAGACTACCTGATCGCAAGTGAATTTTCCGGACAAGATAATTTCTTGTATTACTATCGGAGACAAATCCGACCCACGAGATGGAGCATAGGCATCACCCATCGCTATGATGTTTCTATGGGCCTACGCTCACAAATAACCCTTTTCGTCGATGATCCGCTGGATTATCTTTTGTGTGGTCATGTGCACCGCGAAGCAGAGGAACGGGATGGTATCCCATGGGGACAAACACGAATCATCATTACACCGGCCGCGGTGGATGGCGTGTTTCGCTTTTTGAAAATCGATGAGACCGGGCTGCATGCTCAAGAGAGTATTCATCTAGGCATGACTCCCTTGGATAAGAACTAGCCTACTGATATTGAGCCGCCAATTCCCATTCAAAATCTTCCAATGTCCGGCGATAGGTTAGTTGGAAGGCTTCATCAATTTTTGTGCCGGAGCCTAAAGCACGAAGAAGCGAAAGCATCTTGGGGCGGCCAAAACGATTCCATAATAAATCAACTGCGGCATGAGACTGGAGGTAGGCATTGCGCAATGCTTCCGGCTGTTTGGCGGATACTTGATTGCCGCTCAATTGCGAGAAAGAATAGACGGCGCCGGTAGCATAATTTTCCTTCAGCCTCGCCACATCGTTACTCTCAAAGTTGCGGGATAATGCCTCGGCCAATCCCTCGTTGAGCCACCACGGTATTTTGTCGCCTGTAATATTACGGACCACAACGTGAATGTATTCATGCACCAGTCTGCGTTTTAATTCTTCTTGAGGCAGCCAATCGCCGTCCCCGTTGGTCAGGGGACTTCTAATTTTTCCGTCATAGACAGCGCCAATATGTCCGTCTAAACGAGTCGCCTCCGTAAACTGCTCCGCCGTATACAAGACAACATAAATAGGAGGCGCCGGGTAAATACCGCCAAGGAGCCGCCCTATATCGACATAGGCACGATCCAAAATAGAGGCGACGGAAGAGCGCAGCGCAGGCGTAATCCCGGGCGGATAGGTGATGCTAAAATGACGTGATTTCCAACGGTTAAAATCATATTCGACCGATTCCTCGCGAAAGGCTTTATCGTATCGCTTTTTCAATTCCTTCCGATCGGGATCTATTTCAAGCACATAGTCCCAATGCACCCGTGCTGAAGCCAAATCATTGTCCATATAATATGCTTGACCGAGCATCTCATGGGCTGTGAGGTCGCCGGGATTCAGCCGGATCGCTTCCTCGATATGGTAAATACCGGCGTTGACATCGCCCACATTCAGATGGTAGGTACCCAATTGTGTTCTTAATGGCGCGTGGTTAGGATCAATTTTTACGGCACGATCAAGATACGGGATAGCTTTACGAAAATCTTTTTCTTCACCATAAGTATTGGCCATGCCCTGATAGCTGTTACGCAGATTATGACGCACCACATCGCTGTCCGGTGCCAGCGCATAGGCTTTTTCCAAAAGGGAAATGGCTTTTGAATAATCGCCGGTATTATAGGCCTCCACACCTTGATTGTTGTATTCCGAAGAATTGACGTCTTGTGCGGCAAGATGTAGATGGGGAAAAGAAACAAGGGATAAAAAGACTATCAAAAGTCCTGTAGCATGTCGAATCATGGCAGTCCTTGGGGGTAATAGGCTATAGCCTCAATTTCCATGCGCATACCCAACGGTAAGCTTCCAACTTCTACGCAAGTGCGTGCGGGAAAATTTTCAGTAAAGTATGTTTTATAAACGTTATTGAATACCTGAAAGTTACGCATGTCAGACAAGTACACGGTCGTCTTAACAACATGCTCGAGATCCAGCCCAACGCCCACGAGCACTGTCTTCAAATTCTCCAGTGTTCGCGCGCTTTCCTCCTCAACCGTGCCATGAACGATATCGCTGCCATCGGCTGCCAAGGGCCCCGTACCTGAAATAAATAAAAACTCGCCAACCCGTACAGCATGAGAATAAGGACCCGCTGCCGGCGGTGCTCCTTCAACATGGATACATTGTTTATTCATTGTGGTCTCCAGCAACTTTATCTTTTTCTTATACAAAAAAAATTCGATCTCTATTTCCTAAGTGTATCACAGGCGACCCTAGCCTAGCCGACCGTTGCGCACCTCACCCATTCCATGAACCTCTTTCTCGCGTCATTACTTATGACAATAAATCTTCATGCAACCTCCGAGTTTACCGGGTCCGGCGCTTCGTCGTGTAAAAGTCAAACAACAACCTTTTTTCAAGATACCATGGTTCAATTCTTCGTTACTTTCCAATCCTCTTTGACACCTGGTGTACCGAAAATAGGAATTCCCAAAACCGGGGTCACCGTAGCACTATCGTTGTCAGAATCTGAGAGGCAGAACAAGGGAGGGAAATCATACGGGGCGCAATTGCAAGAATTGGCTTCGAAATAAAGACGATTGCATCGGGAATTAAAAAGATTAGACGCGTTAATGACTAAGAATTTTGAGACAACATGCTTTTCATTTTGTTTACAGTACAAATAAAAACTACTATAGATCTTTCGCCTGTTGTTTTATAAACTTCGTGGCTTATAAAGAGAAAAAGCAGTAGTTATTAAAAGAGAGGCTATAAACATAGAGGTCGCGAAAACAAAGGAACGTAGAATATCGAATGACGATAGTAGATAGAAGACAATGAACGCAGTTGTTGCTCCACATAGACTATAAAAAAATCTATAATATTTATTTTTAAATCGCTCGCAGTTCATCCTAAATCTATTTTTATATTCCTCGCTGTTCATCTTAAATACCTCCAATTCTTATTGGCCCAACTAAGTATATGCAGGTTCAAATTCGAAATGCAACTTGTTTCAAAGAAATAATTTCGATCGAATTCTGCAATTAAGCGCTTCCTTTGATCAATTATTTAGATATACAAGAGCACGAAGGTTATGGGCTTTTATAGGGATGATACGAAAGGCTAGATCACCTGTCAGCTCATCCCAAGCGGATTGTAAACGTCTGTATTTATAATTGATGAACACGCGTCTGTAGGGCGCGATCTTTTTCTTCTTGGCTAGCTTCACGAGATCTATTCAACGCCTTCATCTGTAGCCTTTCCCTATTCATGGAGTAACGAAAATGTGCGGTTTAGACGCAGTTGTCGTTGAAGATTGTACACAGACAAAGACATGCTCTTTTTATCCAACTGCACGACTCCAAAGCTCGCCTCTCTCCCCCGATTTATGGGCGATTTCAAATGACCGGGATTCATGTGGGGTATACCTTGCCGCAATTCTATATGAAAGTGGTGGGTATGGCCGCTTAAGAGGAGCTCGGTTTTCAACGGAATTTCTGTCAATGCTTGGATATCATGAACATACACTATTTGGGTGTTGTTAAATGTTGAAATACCCACCTTAGGTACGTAACCACTTCTGTAGGCGGAACACCACAGACCGGGTACCCCTTTTACCTGATATCCCAAGTGTTCCAAATATTCTTTATCTTCCCAATCATCGCCCAAGTGGATTAGGGAATCTATGCCAAAATCATCCGTCAAGATCCTAACCGCTTTCATCATCAGCTCACAATTATTATGGGTATCACTGAGCACGCCTATGATCATGGATTCCACTTTCTCTTGTTGCGAAGGTTCTAAGCTTGTTGTTAACAACAGCCGTCTAAATAATTATACAATGTATGGATAAAAAAAGATTTAACCTAAAAAAAGAGCGTATTCATTTTCTAAATAATTGCTAAGGCAGTGACCATAATAAAGGGCTAAAGCGACGGATTCGATCTTTGTTTCAACAAAAAAATTCAGCGGGGACAGATGTTTGACATACCTTCCCCTTGCTTGTTATACTTCAGTCCCCTGATTTATACTCTCCCAAATCTTAAAATCGATTGTTTTTCTTGGGGCGTCGCCAAGTTGGTAAGGCACCAGATTTTGGTTCTGGCATGCGTTGGTTCGAATCCAGCCGCCCCAGCCATTTTAATACGTTTAGGGGAGAAAACACGCCTGCAATAAATGAGAGGAAAGGTATGGAGTCGTGGATTTTTCTAATAGCATGAAGATATTCACCGGAAGTGCTTCTCAGCGATTGACAGAAGGAATTTGCCAACATTTAGGCATTCCTCTTGGACACGCAACTATCGGCCGCTTCAGTGACGGCGAAATTCATCTGCAAATCCATGACCATATCCGCGGTCACGATGTCTTCATCGTCAACAGCACCGCTCCTCCGGTAAACGACAATTTAATGGAATTGTTGATCTTTTGTGATGCAGCGCGCCGGGCATCGGCAGAACGCATCACAGTCGTGATACCCTACTATGGCTATGGTCGGCAAGATCGAAAAGATAAGCCCCGTGTGCCTATCACCGCGAAATTGGTTGCCAATCTCATTACTGCGGCGGGCGCGGATCGTGTATTAACCGTGGATTTACATTGCGGTCAAATTCAAGGTTTTTTTGATATTTTGGTAGATCATCTTTCTGCGGATATCGTTTTCTGCGAACATTTGCGCAAAATCGGCCTGCAGGAAAATCTCATGGTAGTTTCGCCTGATATGGGCAGTGTTGCGCGGGCGCGCAGCTTTGCCAATCGCTTGGGTGTTCCTATCGCGATTGTCGATAAACGCCGGCCCAAAGAAAACGAATCTGAGGTCATGAACCTTATTGGGCGTGTAGATGGTCACCATGCATTGATTTTGGACGACATGATCGATACGGGCGGCACACTGATAAAAGCTGCCCAAGCGATCATGGACCATGGAGCGCTGAGTGTGCGCGCTTGTGCGACTCACCCCGTGTTCAGCGGTCCGGCTCTGGATTTGCTTGAATCTTCTGTCTTAGAAGAAGTATTGGTAAGCGATTCTATACCTCTAGGTGAGCGGGCGTCTTCAATGAAACGAATCCAAATATTAACGCTCGCCCAACTGGTGGGAGAAGCAATGAAACGTATTCACAAAGATGAATCGATTAGCAGTCTATTTACGGTCTGATATGATTCGGAGGCTTAACGAAAAATGAAATTACATGAATTAAAAGCAAAAATGCGGTCGACGGGCCAAAAAGGATTTAACACGCAAACCCGTCTTGAGGGTAATGTTCCATCCGTATTATATGGCAGCGACAAAGACAACCTGTCCATTTCTGTGGAACGCAGCTCCTTGGAAAAAATTCTTCAATCAGAAAAAAGTATTCACGTCGTACTGGAATTGAAGTTTGAAGATAATCCTGAAGCCAATACCCCGGTGATCGTGAAAGAAATCCAGCGTCATCCTGTCAACAGCAAAATGCGGCATGTGGATTTTTTACGTATTCGTCTGGATGAGAAAATTCAGAGTCCCGTCGCTATTGTGCTGGTTGGTCGGTCTAAAGGTGTTGTTGAAGGCGGTATCATTGACCAACAAATTCGTGAAGTTATTGTCGAGTGTCTGCCCCAGGAAATTCCGGTTCAATTAGATGTGGACATTAGCGATTTGGATATCGGCGAAAGCATCCATGTCGCCAATCTGGTTGTGCCCGATAGCGTGACCATTATTTCTGAGTCCACGTTGACCATCGCCTCCATCCATGCGCCGCGCGTCGTAGAAGCTGAAGTTGAAGACGACGAAGCTGCAGAAGATACAGAGGAAACGGAATCCACAGAAGAGGCGTAATTGCTTCTTTAATAGGAATAATCGGTGTGAAATTGCTCATTGGTCTTGGGAATCCGGGCCGACAGTACGAGCGAACCCGCCATAACGCCGGATTTGTGGTGGCGGATCGAATCGCTGAAAAATTGCAGGTGAGCTTTTCACGGGTCATTAATAATGCCTTGGTCGCCCGCGCTTTTCACGCAGGCCATTCCGTGTTATTGATAAAACCCCAGACCTTTATGAATCTGAGCGGTCAAGCCATCGGCTGGTTGGCACGACGCTATGGCTGTGAGCCGACTGACATGTTAATTTTTGTGGATGATCGGCACTTGCCTTTGGGTACGGTACGCCTTCGTGCGGGCGGCGGCGCCGGCGGTCATAAAGGGTTGACATCGATTACTGATATCTTGGGAACTACCAATTTCAACCGTGGACGGTTGGGCATCGCGTCGGCGAAGATGCCCCAAGGAAACCTGTCCCCTTTTGTACTGGGCAGATTTACAGATGAAGAAATTCCGGTTGTCGAAAAGATGACCGAAAAAGCCGCGTCAGCGGCGCTGTTCTGGCTCGAACAGGGCATAGAGCAAGCCATGAATCAATTTAATCCACTTAACCCCGGATAGAAAGGTATACACCCATGTCCGATAAAAAACATATGATCAGTGTTCTGGTAGCGAACCAATTTGGTGTACTTGCCCGCGTGTCCGGCATGTTCAGTGCCAGAGGCTACAACATCTCGAGTTTATGCGTTGGTGAAACGGAAGATCCGACTGTCTCACGCATGACGGTTACGGTACGTGGAGATGATAATGTACTGGCCCAAATCATTCAACAGTTGAACAAACTGGTGGATGTTATGCGCGTTGAAGATTTAACCAACCGCTCATTTGTCGAACGTGAGTTGGTTATGATCCGTGTTAACGCCGACCAAAAACGTCGCAGCGAAGTCTTGGAAATTGCTGAAATTTTTCGCGGCAAAATCGTTGATCTCGACAACAGCACGATGACCGTAGAAGTAACCGGAGCACATGCCAAAGTCAAAGCCTTTATTGATATGATGCGTTCTTTTGGCATTATTGAAATGGTACGTACCGGAGAAATAGCCATTGCCCGTGCGGCAAACAGCTTAGAGAAAAAGGCAATCAAATAATTTTTCAAGAGGCTGTGGCGGTTTTCGGCAAAAATATACCGTACAAACACCCTAATCGACGGATGCGGAAAAGGCTTGTATTCCTAGCTTGAATCCACAGTCGATTCGATAAAGAGAGATGAATTTGATCTCTCCCTTGATAGTTTGTTATGCTATGTCGAACACAACGTTGGCAGGTATATAATCATTGCTTTTTCGTGTGGTGGGATGTCCGAGTGGCTAAAGGAGACGGGCTGTAAACCCGTTGGCTTGCGCCTACGTTGGTTCGAATCCAACTCCCACCACCATCTTTGATATCGTCTTTAAGACGTTTGTGTAAATTATCGGCGCGGGAATAGCTCAGTTGGTAGAGCATCAGCCTTCCAAGCTGAGGGTCGCGAGTTCGAGCCTCGTTTCCCGCTCCATTGGATTTTTCCTTAATTTTAAAGAGAGCCCGCGTAGCTCAGTCGGCAGAGCACTTCCATGGTAAGGAAGGGGTCATCAGTTCGATTCTGATCGTGGGCTCCACTCTCAAAAATGGGCGTTTACCGGTGGGATCATTCACCGGCGTTTAGTAAAATCCAAAAAATGTGTTTCAGAGTTGAAACCTAAGAGGAAAGACTGGAAAAAGATATGGCGAAGGCAAAATTTGAACGCACTAAGCCCCACGTCAACGTGGGAACCATTGGACACGTCGACCACGGTAAAACGACCCTTACCAGTG
>JAAYJI010000254.1 GCA_012523015.1 Candidatus Hydrogenedentota bacterium | reverse complement strand
CGTATCGCCCAATAAATAAATGCCGTTGTAGGATGTATCGACGCCCAACAAATAAATGCCGTTGAATAGAGTCTTCAAAAACCTCTCACTTTCTAATATCCTAGACTTAGGGATTGGATTTGCGCAAGGAGCTTACCCATTTCTTTTCGGATGGAGATGAGATCAAGCGATTCAAAGAACTCGTGCAATTCCTCTTTCTGTTGGGGGCACAAGGTGTCTTCGATCAAGAGACGGCGGTAGGGTGTGACAGCAATGTCGTGCTTACGAACCACTTTGCTGCCGTCTCGGTATCTCTTGATGAGTTTTTGTGAAGGCAAAAAGAAGTTGTTGAGGACGGACAAGAGCTCATAATACTGGTTGAGGGTATCCACCGCCTCTTGCCCTTCAAAGCGCTCATATCCGATGTGGCGTCTTACGACAGACCAGTTTTTTTGCTCAACATAACAGCCGTCATTGGAATGGTTGGGCCGGGATCGGGTGAAGCAGACATCGTTGTCTTTACAGTATTTAAAGAAATGATCGTTGATAAATTCGGATCCATTGTCGCTGTCAACTCCTCGAAGCGGAAAGGGTAGCCTTTGCTCGATCTTCTTCATGGCTTCCAAGGTGTGTACCCGCGCTTTATTTCGGACGGCCCGGCACTCATCCCATCCTGTTTTGATGTCGGTCGCATTGAGGGTGAAAGCGAATTCGCCCTTGGTGTTGCCTCCACAGTGGGCGACCAGGTCGATCTCAAAGAACCCTGGAGCGGTTTCATCCCAGTCAGTTCCTCGTCGGATTGGGATCTGGCTCTTTAAAAGAGTGCCCGGTTTGGTGGTTGAACGCCCGAAGGGTCTTAGCCGCTTACGATTGATGCTCAAAAGCCGATCCATGGTTCCGTGTGACATCCGTAGCAACTCTTGCTTGAATGACGACTCCAGTTTCCAGTACTTGTGACGCTCCAGATTGTCGATGACATCCGGCATGGCTTCTTCGAGTCTTCTGGAACAAGGACATCCGAGTAAAACCCATGCTTCAAGCAAAAGTTCCTTATGAGCCATACCGTAGACTGGCTTTCTTCCTCTACCCGGCTTCACCGAGCCTTTCCCGTACTGATACTGGTCACGCAGTACGCGGCTTACGTGATCTTTGGTGAGCCCCGTGGTCATGACCAGGGCATTCAATATCCGGCTCTTTTCTTTCTTGGTCGCGCGACGGTACTTGTTTTTTTGTCTTTCGATGATTTGACGTTTCGTTGCCATTGTTAAATCCATGCTTTCTACCTCCTTGGTCTATAGGAGGATTTTAACGGGATTTATTTACGAGGCGACGATATTCGTTTCGGCGGCATTATTTGCTAGGCGACTCGTGTGCTTGCGCTTCGAGCCGGTAACGTGATATGATGACCATGCTTTTTATAAGAGGGCCCCGGTTATTCATGGAACAATTTTTGCCGGGGCCTTCGTCTTTCTCTAAATTTCCTAAACAACCTAAGGATTATGGACAAGCATACCCGGCAATCTCCGGACAGGCAACTACGTCAGCAGTGGGACAAGGAGAGGTGGAATTAACACCAAGGGAAGATTGCCAAATAACTCAGGATGATCATCGCTCAGCACAATTTGTCGCTCGTTATGTGTATACATTCAATTCCCAGCTTTCGTAAGTGCAAGGGTTTTGGCTGCATTCAGCCTGTTTCCCATGCACTTATTCTACCATGAATCAGCCCGAAATGACTGCCCCGCAGGCCTTTAAGATCCGTTCAGCAGACCCTATGTAAGAACGATTCTAACGGGTAGAATAATACTTGAGAAAAGAATATCAAAACCAATACGGATCAGCTTGACTGCCGTTATTCTTTCACTCCAGCCATAAGCATTCCTATTCTTTCACGGTCAGCTTCCTGTTGAGAGAAAATCGCCATGATTTGCCCTTCATACATCACCATGATACGATCAGATAACTCCATCACTTCGTCCAATTCAGTGGAGACAAGGAGGGTGGCCGTTCCTTTGTCACGTTCTTCCAAAATTCGCGTTTGAATGTATTTGGTAGCTCCAATATCAAGTCCCCGGCCCGGGTGCATTGCCACTAAGAGTTTTGGCGAACGATCCAATTCCCGGGCCACCACGAATTTTTGTTGATTACCGCCAGAGAGCTTTCCTGCTGTTTCTTCGATTGAGGGAGTACGTACGTCAAATTGCTCGCACAGTTCATGCGAATGTGCGTTGATGTGTTTCCAATTTAAAAATCCTTTTTTGCAGTAAGGATCCTGATAATATGTCATCATAATAAGATTTTCTCTGATGGACATGTCAGCCACCATACCACGTTTATGGCGATCTTCCGGTATATGAGAGACATTGAGCTCCAGAATCTGCCGCGTGTCCATGCCGGTTGTTTTCGCTCCGTTGATGAATATTTCTCCTGAAGACGCTTTCCGCAACCCTGTCAAGCATTCCACCAATTCACTCTGTCCGTTGCCATCCACACCTGCAACGCCCAAAATTTCTCCCTCGCGTATGCGAAAAGATACATCCTTAAGCGCGGGTAAACCTTTGTCATTGCTGGCATTCAGCTTCTCTACATGCAGCACTATTTCACCGGGTTCAACTAGCCCCTTGTGGGTTGTGAGTTCCACATTCTTTCCTACCATCAAGTTGCATAGCTGTTGCTTATCGATGATTTCGTCCACGCGCATAACGGCTTCGAGGCAACCGTTGCGAAGCACCGTACAGCGATCACAAATCTGTAATACCTCATCGAGCTTATGGGTAATAAAAATAACGGTGTGTCCCTCGTTTGAGAGTTGGCGAATCGTGTCGAACAGTTCCTGCGCTTCTTGTGGTGCCAGCACTGCGGTAGGTTCATCCAAAATCAACAATCCCGCGCCGCGATACAGCGCCTTGACTATCTCCAACCGCTGCTGTTCACCCACACTTAATTGCCATACCTTTGCAAATGGATCAATGGAAATCTTATACTTGCTTGCCAGGGCTTGCACATGCTTGGCCGCCTTGTTCAGGTCCAAAAGGTGCTTGTTCTGCTTCATGCCCAGTATCACATTTTCAATCACTGTATGCGCACGAACGAGCATGAAATGCTGGTGTACCATACCTATGCCGAGGTCGATGGCTTCCTTGGGACTTCTGATATTGACTTTGCGTCCCTCAATAAATACCTCGCCTTCATCCTGCTGATACAAGCCGAATAAAATATTCATCAGCGTGCTTTTTCCAGCACCGTTTTCACCCAAAAGAGCGTGTATTTCCCCCTGTTCCACTGTGAAGCACACATCCTGATTGGCCACAACCCCAGGAAAACATTTGCAGATATTTTTCATTTCAAGATAAGCCATAATGCAACCCTCCCTATTCCTTACTGTAGGGTTGTCCAGTTGCTGCCGGCCCCTCCGAACGGTTTTTTCCTACGGCACCGCATAGAACTAATACGGTGAGTATGTAGGGTACCATCAAAAGCAGGTTGTGCGGAATGTTTGTCCCCGCGGCCTGCAAGCGGAACATCACAGCCTCCCCTGCGCCGAACACAAGTGAAGCGAGCATGACGCCAACAGGGCTGTAGTTGCCGAAAACTACGGCAGCTACTGCCATGAAGCCCCGCCCTGCAACCATGTTTTCCGCGAAGAAGCTTAGATTTCCGAGAGACACAAAGGCGCCTGCGAACCCTGCCATCAAGCCGCTAAAGAGGATGGCTCCGTAGCGAACGCGTAAAACGTTGATTCCTACCGTATCACAGGCTTTTGGGTTTTCGCCGACACTACGTATTTTCAGCCCCAGATTTGTCTTGAACATTACGAAGTTTGCAACCGGCACAAACAATAGAATGAGATATACAGGCAAAGTCTGGTTGAACAAGACCGACCCCAGGATAGGAATTTTGGAGAGAAGGGGCACTTTCAACAAGCCAAAAGAATCGATTTTGGGTCGTGCGGTGTTCAGACCAAAAATCACACGAGACAGGGTGGTCGTAATTCCTAGGCCCAAGGTATTGATGGCAATGCCGACCACCGTCTGATCCGCTTTGACGTGTATGGTAAAATATGCGAATACTAGTGCCATCAGCAGGGCACTCACCATCGCTGTAAGCACTCCCATCCAGACATTGCCGAAGAAGTAGGAGCCGACAACTCCCATCAAGGCCCCGGTCAGCATCATGCCTTCAGCGCCAATGTTAACAACGCCGCTGCGTGCGCTGAACACTAGCCCCAGCCCGCAAATCATGATGGGGGTTGCCGTCCGCAAATCGGATGATAAAAAGTTAATGATTTCTCCCATGATACTCATGAGCTTGATCCCTCTGCTTTCACGGACAAGGTTTCTGAATTTTCATTTTTCTTTTGAAAACATTAAACATTTCCCGACCCACTACAAGTAAAATAATCAACGCCTGAATAATCTGTACCATAGCGGAGGGCACATGCGCGGCCATCTGCATTTTGTTGGTACCGCTTTTAATTGCACCAAACAAAATGCCCGAGAATAGAATACCTGTCGGGGTATTGTTACCAAGTAGGGCTACGGAAACACCATCAAACCCATAGTTTTGCGAGAAGTTCTGGAACAGGCGCAATTGAATTCCCAATATCTCACAGCTGCCTGCCAGTCCCGCAAAAGCACCTGCGATGGTCATGGAAAGCAGGGCGTTCTTCTTAACTTTCATGCCGGCATACTGCGCCGCATCGGAGTTGTGTCCCACCAGTCGTATTTCATATCCTCTGGCCGTTCGCCATAGAAACATGTAGTAAAACAAAACACACAAGAGTGCCAGGATAATTCCCGCATGCAAACGAGTGCCTTCGATTATTCGGGGGAGCCTTGCTGATTCAGCCACCATTGCAGATTGTGGGAACGCGCTGCCCGCTTCCTTCAGCGGTCCCGTGACAAAAAAGGCCACCAGGTAGGTGGCGACATAGTTTAGCATGATGCAAGTGATCAATTCACTTGCGCCAAAGCGGTTCTTGAGAGAAGCGGTAAGCAATCCCCATAATCCTCCGCCCACGGCACCGGCGAGCAAGGCAAGGGGCAGGTGAATTAACGGTGGAAGTTCATTAAAAGAAACTCCCACAAAGGTTGAAAAAAGTCCTCCTATGAATAATTGACCCTCGGCTCCCAGGTTCACCAAACCGCAACGCCGTGCAATTGCAAAAGAAAGCCCGGTAAAGATCAGTGGTGTGGCCTTGATGAATGTTTCCGACAGGGCGTTCGTATTTCCAAACGAACCTTCCAGCAGGCTCAGGTAAGCCAAACGCCAGTCAAATCCAAGCAACGCGATGAATACAGCGCATATGGTCAATGCAAGCGTAACAGCTACTGTCGGGAAATAAACCGACATGAGAATATTTCGAATCATGCCACCTTGGAGTTTTTGCCTCATCCTGACCCTCTATCCGGGTTACCCACACCGTACAAGCTAATATTTTCTGCCATAGGCCTCATGATAGATGTCCGGCCACTCATAGGGTTGATCCATCTGCCATGCTGTATGAATTACCCAGTTCGGGTTTCGGAACTGCTCTTTTCCCAGAGCCACAAGATCTGCTCTGCCATTGGCCAGAATTTCTTCCACCATTTCTTTCGTGCGAATATGCCCAACCGCAATAACGGGAATGCCGCAGCTTTCCTTCACGGCCTGGGCAAAGGGAATCTGGTATCCCGGGAAGACCTTGATAGGCGCCTGTGCGATGCCGCCTGAGCTGATGTGCGCAATATCAATGAAGTCTTTTGCCTTGTTCACTACTTCAATTGTTTCGTGAATGTCAATTCCTCCGGGCAGGTAATCGGTTGCGGACAAACGCAGCAACAATGCCTTGTTCTGAGGCCATACGGCACGAACAACCTCGAGCAATTCCATAAGGTATCGAGAGCGGTTATGGAGGCTACCGCCGTACTCATCAGTACGCTTGTTGGTCACAGGTGAAAGGAAGCTACTAATGAGGTAACCGTGCGCCGCATGAATCTCAATGGCATCAAAACCGGCGGCGTCTGCACGTTTTGCCGCATTACAAAAGGCCTGTTTTACTTGCTCCATTTCTTCACGGGTGATCTACCGTGGGGTGCGGTATGTTTCATCAAAAGCGATAGCGCTTGGTGAAACGATATAGCGTTGGTTCTGTGGCTCAGCGGTACACTTTCGACCGGCATGGTTCAACTGTAAAGCCACGGAAGCTCCTTCACTGCGACACGAACGCACCACGCGTTGCAAACCCTCCACTTGGCCATCCTCCCAGATGCCCAGGCAATGGTCGCTGATGCGCCCGTTGGGCAGTACACCTGTCGCCTCCATGATAATAAGCGCGGTGCCACCAATGGCGCGGGACGTATAGTGAACAAAATGTCTATCATTGACAAGACCGTCTTTGCCAGCTGTGTACAAGCACATGGGTGGCAATACGATCCGATTTTTCAGATCCAGATTTTTTACTTTAAATGGTTCAAAAATATGCATGTTGAGTCAACCTTTTTCATGGCCGGCACGCGCCATGATTGGCGCGCGCCCATATAATTTCAATATCCCAACCGATGCGTTCTTATGAAGCACACCCGAATGAATGCTCTCGAGTACCTTCTCGATGACCACAATCTGTAGCACTTAACGCCTTGTCTTGCAGGTCGTCGGATAAAATGTTGTTGACCACGTTGCCCATGACTTTTCCGAAGCCCATCAAGCCGCAGGAGAGAACGCGTCAGCGCTCACCTGTGTAAATCCCTTCATCACTTTTATAGTACAAATTTCCTTCCCTTCAATGTTGTAGCAACCTTTGCCTAAAACGCAGGCTCCACATAATCATTGATGTTAAAATCCGGTGACTCCATCATCTTAATCGCATCTTCAACAATACGCTTTTGTTCTTCGGTAAGCCTGTCTTCGAAATTGCCATAAGGCGTAAGATATGCCACTCCGTCGCGCACACCGTAGTCGTAGCTTACCGGTTCCCAGGTTCCGTCTTTTATTTTCTCAAGCGTGCGCACCATAGCAAGCGAGAAGTCGATCAGACCACTCGTTACCACCACGTCAGGTTCAATGGAGCTAAAATCACCGACCGAACCCATAAACAAAACGCCCCGCTCTTTACATGCCTCCAGGGTACCAAAGCTCATTTGGTTGGAGTCGCCCACGATGATATCCGCGCCTTCATTGATCAATGATAGGGCAATTTCTTTCCCTTTCCCCGCATCATCATAAGAGCCTGCCATAGCCACGCGCACCTCTGCGTCAGGATTAACGTGAGCGGCGCCTGCCTTCAGTCCGTTCATAATCTGTACCACTGGGGGGATTTCCATGCTGGATACCGCTCCGATGATACCGCTTTCTGAGAAGGCTGCCGCGGCAACACCTTGTAAAAAGCCGATTTCCGTATTGGACGTTGACAAAGAACCCAAGTTGGGTGCCTGAGCGATGTTAGAGCTTGTTACAATGAACTTTGCATCCGGGAATTCGGGAGCTACCCTGGCGAAGGTGTCGCTAAACTCAAATCCGTGGCCAATAATTACATTGTAACCGTCCTGAACATACTGGCGCATAACCTCTTCAATGTCCGACTGGGCTACCGTTTCACTGTAGCTTACCTTGGCGCCCAGCACTTTTTCCACTTCCTGCAAGCCATTGTAAGCTTGTGCATTCCAGCCCTGATCATTGATGGAGCCCATTAGAAGTAGCGCCACCGCCATTTCAGTCTCAGGGGATTCAGGTTCACTCGACGTGACCGGATCCGTTGGATTAGCCGTGTCGTCCGGTTCTCCGGGTTGCGGTTCCTTGCTGCAAGCAACACATACAAGGCACAGCGCCAGAATGAGTGTGAGAGCAATCAGTTTCTTCATGGTGATCCTCCCTTAATCGGTTCGATTATTCTTAATCTGTTTCCAAATGAGTCTCAGATAGAAAGAGCCGTCCCGTCTGTCAAGAACGCATCCTTGCCAATTCTGGAAATTTTCGCAGCCACAGCGACGCTGTAGCCGAGCTTTTCTGCTTTTTCCATGCCGATGGTGTCTTGTTCGGCGCCAATCGCGCCGCCGTCATCCGACCAAACCGCAGCGCCGCTGTAGTTGTGAAGCGGACCACCCACCACCATCATGCTGGCTGCCAAGTAATAATTACGGATGGCCAACAGTACCATCTCCTGTCCGCCATGGCGGCTGCCTCCCACTGCGATTGCGCCGCCGACTTTATAATAAAATTCGTCCGCCTTCCCAGGCTTCGAAAAGTAACTCCGTAACCGGGAATGAAAGCAATACATGGTAGGCGAGCCATTCATGCCATACACCGGAGAACCCACGACTATGCCGTCGCCACTGGTGTAAACCTCCAAAATCTCCAAAAAATCGTCTTGCAAAACACAATGGCTGTTGTTTCGCAAGCATGCACCGCAATCAATACAGTGGCCAATTTTTTTACCCTTGGTGGATACAAACTTTACCGTCGTATCGGGAACTCTCTGCGCGGCTGCTAGTGCCCGCTTAACCGTGTATTCCGTCGATTCGCTGCGAGGGCTGAAGCTGATGCCCACCACGGTTGTCTCTATCATTTCGTTCCTCCCCCACAAGCCTAGTTTTTATCCATTGCGGCACCGAGGCACCAAAAGCGTAAATACAGCTCCCGTTGAATCACACATCCCCATTGGACAAGAGTATTTGTCATCCGGTTTAGTATGGAAGCTGCTTGTACACCACCCAAATCGCTGTTCATTCCCGCGATAGGCAGTTCAAATACCTGGGTGGATTCGTCCTTGGCTGCAATAACCAGGGCGCCCGGATGCCGGTTAACTTCCCGTACTGCGCTGAGAATGTCTTCTTCATTCACACCGAGAGCCAGCACGCCCACACCGCCCATGTTGTTGTTCATGGCAATGGCGCCTTTTTTCAAACCAAAACCCTTGACAAAGTCACCGAATACCTTGAAACCTTTTCCTTCACCTGGCATTTTTTTTACGAACACCAATTTTAGAATATCCTGGTCAAGGCAGGAAGGAATATGACCATTGATCACCGGTATCGTATAGTCAGCGCGAAAGCTACCGTCCGGGAATTGGGCGTTGCTCCTACCGGAGTACTGCGGTGCGCTTTGCGTAACGGCCGATACGCGGATGTTGCTTCCCTGCGCTTGATACATGGCTGTAATATCTTCCAGCGTAAGCTTTTCCAGATAGGGTTCCGTCTCAATACGCAGGCTGCTGTAATCGATGTCAACTTTTTTTATGAGAACACCGTTTTCTGCTACCCGTTCACCCTCTTTAAATACGATGACGGGTTTGATCTGCTCCAGGCTGGGAAGTAACAGAATGTCCGCATAGCGACCGGGCGCGAGGGAGCCAAGCACCTGATCCAATCCTAAATTACGGGCTGTGTAAAAAGAAGCCAGTTTAATTGCAGTGATGGGCGGTACGCCCAGTTGAATGCTACGCTGAACCAGGTAAGATAAAATCCCGGTGTTCACCATGTCGTCGATGTAACCATTATCTGCGCTGAACAATAAGTTTTCCGCGGGCAGTTTATGGTTGATGAGCGCTTCCGTGATCATATAATCAATTTGGTCCACACCTTGGCTGAACAACAGCTGGGTGCAAACGCCTCTGCGTTGCCGCTGAAATAGTGCATCGTAGCTCCAAGCTTCATGATCATTCACGGACCCTGCGATGCTGAACACTCCGATCTGGTCTTTATTGGCGAACGGATCCACGTGCCCATTTAGAAACAGGTTATTCCGTTTGATGTTGATCGCCTTTTTAAGGGTGTCCTCATGCAGCCCAAGCGTAGTGAAACCAAAACTTTCGCCTTGGCCAAACATTTCACCCCATTCGAGTAATTCCATGGTTACCTCAATGGGGACACACTTGCCTGGGGCTAACCCCAGGAGGCGATAGGGCAAATTTTGTGCATCTTTGAAGTACGCTTTTACGGCTTCCACTGCCTTGTTTTGGCTTTCACCAAAATAGCCCGCCAAATCATTCACCTCGGCTACGACAGTGGTAGTTCCCCAAGGAACGAACCCTTCAGCCAACGCATCGGGCATAACGAGAGAACAATCGATATGCATGGAGGGTTCGATGAAAGCGGGAACAGCATACAGGCCTTTCGCGTCAAATACTTGCTTGGCTCTTGGAGCAAACCCCGGATCTACATTAACGATTTTTCCGTCTTTGATGAGAATGTCCGCTTGGAACAAGGTTTCCGTATAAACATCAAGTACGTGCGCGCCACGGATAATCAAGTCCGCCTCAATTTGTCCAGTTGCAGCCTGCATTTGCTGTTTGAGTGTTTCAACCGTCATGTTCTTTTCAGCAGTTAACATAGTTTCCTTCCATTGCAAAATCTTTTTTTATAATTCAGGGGTTGACGTCCATTTGCGCAGGATACGAGGGTTGCCAAATTCGGGGTTGAAAAACGCCTCCGTGCCACAAATGGCTGTTTCCGCAGTATCGTAAACTGTTTGATGCCATAGTAGCAAAGGGCTGCCCTCGTCTACTTCAAAAACCTCAGCCAAATCTTTCGGCATCAGGCGGGGTATCCAAGTGGTCAATTCGTAAGCCAGGATGCGTTCGCAATACTCCCAGATCAATCTGTCAATGGAGGTGGGAAGATCATCTTGTGTGAAGGGCTTCAAGAAATATTTCTCAGGTACATAGTTCTTTGCAATTACATAGGGTTGATCGTCGCTGTAATAATAAACTTCCAGGACAACAAACTGTTCATCCCGTGCCAGCTTCAGTTCCTGTAATAGTCTTTCGTCCCCCTGCGATAAGTGCATGGGTTTTACCTTAACTGATACTGTTCCGCCTATTGAGCGTACAAGGTCGATCATGTTGTCGCCCATGTCGCACCGAAGGTAAGGATCGAGTGCGTGCGTATGCACAAAGCTGCCGATACCTTGCTTTTTCGTAATATATCCTTCTGCTTCCAAGGCAGTAAGCGCCTGGCGCAGCGTCACAACGCTCACACGCATGCGTTTAGCCAGTTCAGTTTCCGCGGGGAGTTTGTTGTCCTCGAACGTTGTATGTTTTAGCATCTCCAAGATGGCTCGCTTGGTGCTCTGAAAACTATTCATGTAGTGATAACGATGTGACAAAATGATGACTCCTCTTCAACTCATTAGCTAAGCTAGTGACTAGCTTAGTTAATAATATAAATCACAGCCGATTCTTTGTCAATCACTTGGCCAAATTGTCAGTCAGATTCAAATGGGGATTCGTGTTTTGCCCTTCAGTACAGCTTATTCTAGACTCACTGTGTCGAAAGGACAAGATATGGTTGATCTTTTAGTTTTCGAAAGTCGGCAGTCTGCTAGAATGTTGGACAGATTGCTAGGGAACCGCTGATCAAAAGTGGTTCTTTCCTCGATAATTGCTAAAAGCGAGCAAATTTGAGTAAATTGCTCCAAATTCGCTCGTATCAGGTCTTTCACATCACCTCATTGAGGTGATTTCTCCAGGAAAGGACAGACCTATCCCTGT
>JAAYJI010000253.1 GCA_012523015.1 Candidatus Hydrogenedentota bacterium | reverse complement strand
TGCTTGCAGGGGGCGTGAGTTTATGGCGTATTGCACGGATGCCCATCTTGATTGCGCTGGCGACTGCATTCCTCTCTTTTTTTGTACAGGAACATTATGGTGTGCAGGCCGTGGAAAATCATGGCGTCATCACCAAAAAATACTTTTCCAAACTGAGCGGCCAGGAACGGGTGGGCGCCAGCTGGACCAATCTCGCCGACGGATGGACCTGCCACATTCTCAAATATAATCTGCGCGCCAACAGCGGGCAAGATGTATATATGCATGCCATCCGCGAAAATACGTTGGAAGAAATACGGGCGAACCGTATTTATTGGGACGAAGACAGGCAGTGTTGGCTGCTGGAGAATGGGCGGTGGTCGACCTTTGATAAGGATAAACAATGGGAGGTGCTTACCCGACGCATAACGCAGGTTGAAGCGCCCTTCAAAGAATCACCGGCCGAATTGTTTGCCCTGAGTAAACCGGCGCAGACCAAAACAGCGGAAGAGCTCGCCCGGGATATTGTTCGTGCCGAACAACTGGGCATGCCTACCCGTGAGTATATAGTTAACTACCATGTGAAATTTGCGCAACCCGCCCTGTGCTTTGTGATCATTTGGCTCGGCATACCTTTTGCCATGCGTTTGCGGCGCGGAGGCGTCCTCATCGGATTTGGGGGCAGCGTCATTATCGCCGTTTGTTATTTAATGGTATTTGCCTTTGCCGTTGGTTTAGGCTATATGGGTGTCTGGCCGCCCTTGGTAGCCGCGTGGGCGGCAAATGTCGCTTTTTTAGTGGTTGGTGTGCCATTGTTCTGGTTGACACCTACATAATAATCAGGTCGTCAGTGGATAGTGACTGACAGGTAAAAATCTTGTTTCTATTTGTCGCTAAAATTTTACAAAGAGAATACTTGACACAAAGAGTGTTTCGTGCTAGAATACGCATTATAAGATGCTGTAGTTTTACCGGTAACCCTTCAGATAAACGGAGGTGGGTTCTATGATCTATGACGATATATTTGATGACGATCGCTCCAAGACAAATGATGACACCGGGGCAGACGATGTAAATGAGGACTCTGGTGGTCTGGGGAATTTACCGCCGCTAAGCGATTTTGATTCCCAAGAAGGCGCTAGTGATGCGGATGATTTATTGCCGCCCTTGGGCGATTTCGAATCGCGGGATTCAAGCATCGTGGAGGGTGATTCGGGTGACGAGATTCACTCACGCCCGCCCGTGGAGGATGTCCTTGCGAGCGGTGCCGGATTCGCTGATTTTGATGGAAGCAAATCCGAAGGCGTGGATTTTGGACTGACATCAGGCGGCTTCCAAGATCTGGCAGCGGACAGCGATTTCTCGCCCGAAACACCGGACATCGGACCCGGCCCGGATACCACATTGGACACGCCTATCTTTGATAGTGCCTTCGGTTCCAGTGACAGCGGTCTCATCGGCGGCCCTGCCGGAGCAGTTACCCAAGCTATGGAAACGCCCATGTTCGATGACTTCGGCGGCGGATCTGATTTTGATAGCCCCACCGGCATAACGCCCGTTCCTGATTTCGGTCCTGATACCGGCTTCGACAGCATGCAGCCCGATATGGTCGGCGCTCCCGTCGGACACGGCCCTTCAGGCCCGCCCCATATCAGCGGCTCCGGACCGGTTCCCCCCCGTAAAGGCGTGGGTCCCCTCTGGATCATTATTATTGGGTTGGTTTCTCTCGCGG
>JAAYJI010000252.1 GCA_012523015.1 Candidatus Hydrogenedentota bacterium | reverse complement strand
GTTCTCGGCCGTCGTGGATAGTGGGTAGCCGTAATTGTTCTACGTATTTCTCGTTTGTACGGTCACTGCGTGTAAAATGGCGTTAAGGCATTATGGATTCCTTCGGCTGTTTGAGTAGAACCCATGTACGGAAGATTTCTATAAGGTCTCTTTTTTTGGAGCAGTTGCATTTCAACCTTGAAGCTGCCATTTTTTTTTAGAACTAAAATATATGAATCCAAAGGAAAAAGTAGTATATACTTCAAGAGTCTTTTAGATTAACCATGGTCGGTTAACAACAACTTACACCACCCACGATAGAAGGGATTGTTTATGGCTTTCAGCATGACAGGATTTGCACGTTATGAAAGCGTCATTGCGGGGGAGACAATGGTGATTGAGATCAGCAGTGTAAACCACCGTTTTTTAGATTTGAATTTTCGGTTACCCTTTCAATGGATAATTCTCGAGCCCGAATTGCGCAATATTGCTAAAGCCGTAATTTCACGGGGTAAAGTATATGTTACGGTACGGCATTTCAAAGGTCCCGCCGTTACCTGCCCGCCTCGATTGGACGTGGAACGTGCCAATGCTTATATTGAAGCGGCACGGGAATTGATGCACCTCATGCGTTCGACCGAATCCCTTTCTTTAGATACCTTGATCTCCATGGACGGCGTATTGACTGTGGAGGAACCGGAGACCGATCTTAGCCTTGTGAAAGAGGAACTGACCAAAGCGGTGAAAGAAGTGCTGGCTTTGTTCAATGAGGTGAGACTCAAAGAAGGCACAGCCCTATTAGCAGATATCGAAGAACAACTGTGTCTCTTGGAACAACTTGTCAGCAAAATAGAATTACGTGCCCCTGAACTGCAATCGGAATATGAACAAAAATTAAAACAGCGTATTGCCGATATCAACGCTGAAGTTGGGGTAAAAGAAGAGCGTCTCGCCCTTGAAGTGGCAATAATGGCGGAACGCATGGATGTGACCGAGGAGTTGGTGCGGTTGAAAGCGCACATTGCGCACAGCCGTGATATGCTTTCTTCGGAAGGTTCTATTGGCCGCGATTTAAATTTTCTCATGCAGGAGATGCAGCGGGAAGTGAATACCCTTGGCGCTAAGTTGCGGGATGTTGCCGTGAATCGGGATACCATCGAAATGAAAGCTGCCATTGAAAAGATGCGTGAACAAATACAAAATATAGAATAAAAGAAGTCTTATGAATACGGGATCAATCGTTGTCGTGTCGGCTCCCTCGGGGGGTGGAAAAGATACCTTGCTGGGCATAGCCAAGGAAAAAGTACCTGCTTTGTCGGTGGCTGTCTCAGCGACCACACGCTCTCCACGGAGCGGAGAAAAAGAAGGGGAAGCCTATTATTTTGTGTCAGAGCAAGACTTCAAAGACGCCATTGACAAAGGGGATTTTGCGGAATGGGCAAAAGTGCACGGCGCTTATTACGGTACCTTTAAAGCTGAAATTGAAAGGTTGATTGTGCAAGGAGGCACCTGTGTTTTGGAATTGGATGTTCAGGGGATGCGCCATATTAAACAAAACTATCCCGAGGCTGTGACCATATTTATCGTGCCTCCCAACTTGGATGTTTTAAAACAGAGATTGATTGATCGAGGCGCCAATAGTGAGGCTGAAATTACGCTGCGCTTAGCCAATGCGAAAGAAGAAATGGCTGCGCAAACCGAGTTTGACCATGTTGTGGTGAATGATAATCTTGATGTTGCTGCCGATGAACTCATTGGCTTGTTTTTGAAGATTGCCGCACGCAAACAATTGAAACATGGGCAATTTTAGAAAATACCTCCATTTATGCTATAATTGCACCACGTGTATATCTCTCCATAAACTCTGCCTCTCAGGCTTACGTTCATTGCAAACAACAGGAGTATTTTCATGCCTGCCCCGTATTGTGTAGACGATTTTAAAGATAAATTTGATAGCCTCTATCGCTTGGTTATTGTTGCCGCTTCGCGCGTCGTTCATTTATCCAAGAATGATCCCCGCGGTTTTGGTTCTGCACTCCGCGGTCAAAAGAACACGATCAAGGCTTTGGAAGAGGTCTTGGACGGCAAATTGACCTATATTAATGCTGAAGAAGAAATTTATCTCGAAGACGAAGAATAAGCTTCTATGACCTCTTTTTCCAATAAGTCTATTTTGTTGGGGGTAACCGGTTCCATTGCTGCCTATAAGGCATGTGATCTTGCGTCTCGGCTGCGCGAAAAAGGAGCAAATGTAATTTGCGCTCTTACAGCTTCCGCATGTGAATTGGTTAAGCCTGTGTCTTTTGAAGCACTCACCGGCAACCGCGCAATCACAGAGATGTTTGTGCCTACGGGCAATCAGGAAATCAGTCATATCGCGATTATGCAGCGGGTTGACCTTTGTTTAATCGCGCCGGCTACGGCAAATATTATCGCTAAGGCCGCCACCGGGATTGGGGATGACTGGCTGAGCACCGCCCTTCTGGCAGCACGCTGCCCTGTCCTTTTTGCTCCTGCTATGAACACCCACATGTATACCCACGCCGCAACACAAGATAATATTGCGCTCCTCAAGAAACGGGGTATTTCTTTTGTAGGACCCGCCTCGGGCAGGTTGGCGTGTCGCGACGAAGGCCCCGGCCGCTTCGCAGAGATTTCCGATATTTTGGATGCCTGTCAGATTGCCTTATGTACTTCCAAAGATTTGGAGGGGAAACGCGTGTTAATTACGAGCGGCGCCAATCATGAAGCCATTGATCCGATGCGCTATTTGGGCAATCGATCTTCCGGAAAGATGGGGCGTGCGCTGGCATTGGAAGCGCTGTGCCGGGGCGCATCTGTTACGGTTGTGATGGGCCCCTCCCTCGTCTCCCCCCCCTCCGGCGCTGAGACTGTTGCTGTAGAAACGGCACAAGAGATGCACGACGCAGTTATGGCACGGGCAGAAAAGTATGATTTTATTATAGGCGCTGCAGCCGTTGCGGATTATCGGCCTGAAACAGTACAGGCGCAAAAGTTAAAGCGTGACGATAAGGAATGGTCGTTGCGCTTGATCCCTAATCCTGACATTATCGCTGCAGTGGCATCCAAGAAAAAGCCTTCACAGCGCGTGGTAGGCTTTGCCGCTGAAACTGATCATATGGGGGAGAGCGCCTCCGAAAAACTAACGAATAAAGACTTGGATATGATCATTGCCAATCAAATTGGCGGCCCTTCCTGCGCCATAGGCGCAGATACCGAAAACGCAGTCATCCTCATGAAAGGATGCCAACCGGAATCCTTTGAGGAAATAAGCAAAGATCATTTGGCGAAAGTCATCTTCGATCGCTTGATGACAATAAACTAATATACCCTTCTTCTTGCTGTATTGGATCTATCCTGTCATGCAGCATATCGGCTATGCTATGGTTGAGAGAAAGCCCACAAGGAGCCCTAAAATGCGTTCTTCACTTCTTTTCCTATTCCTTTTATCGTGTTGCAGTACCTTTCTCTTTGCGGAAGAATCGGATACGGCAGCGTCAGAACAGTCGCTTGTAGAACGCTTGGGTTTTGCTCCCGATGCAAGAGTACTCATTATTAATGGCGATGATTTCGGGATGAATCAAGCCACCAACACAGGCACCTTAAAGGCCTTGAAAAATGGGGTCATGACCTCTTCCACAATCATGGCGTGTTGTCCATGGTTTGAGGATGCTGTCGCTATCGCGAAAAAGAATCCCAAAGCCAATCTGGGCGTACACACCACCTTGACCAGCGAATGGAGCCATTATAAGTGGGGGCCTGTTTTGGGATGTTCGGCGGTGCCCAATCTGTGCACAGACAAGGGTTATTTTCACGCTGACGTATTTTCCATATATGCCGGACCCAGTCTTGACGAAGCGGAACTGGAAGTACGGGCTCAGATCGACAAAATGCTGAAAGCCGGTATTGATGTCACCCATATCGATTCTCATATGGGAGCGATGCAATATGATTCTGACTATCATGCTCGGCTCATTCGCATTGCTGCTTCTTATAATCTGCCTTGCCGCCTGCCCGGAAGAGACTTACTCCAGGCTTTGGGACAGGAACAGCTTCTGGATTTAGCAAAAGAATTGAATGTCTTGGGCCCCGAAGTCTTGTACATGGGAGATCCCGATTCATTGGAAGGGACGGAAGCATGGTTCAAAGATCGCATGAGCAACATCGATAAAGGCAAGGTCAGCGAGATGTATATCCATTGTGCTGTCGACACTCCGGAAATGCACGCCACCACCTCTTCTACCAAACGGCGCATTGCCGATACGGAGTTTTTCAGCGATCCTGCCACACGCCGTTGGGTTAAGGAGCAGGGTATTGAGCTGATCAGTTATCGTGAGTTGAGAGAATTACAACGTACGGGCAAAGCCATGCCCCGCGTTGAATACACAGGGTGGTAATAACAAGTCCTCAGATCTTTTGAGCTTTGCTCGGCAAGTGGAAGAAAATTGCATGCTGCTCAAAAGCAATTTACGGATCCTATTTTCAAAGATTACCCACGTATCGTTTTGGTGAGTTGTTCCACTGTTTGCCGCTTGGAGCGATCGGAAGCGGCGTCCTTCTCAATCTTGGAGCAGGCATAAAGGACGGTGGTATGATCGCGCCCGCCGAAATGTTCACCAATATCGCTGAGCGACAATCCGGGAACTAAAACCTTGCACAGATACATGGCTAATTGTCGGGGATAGACCACTTGCTGTTTGCGGCTCTTCCCTCTTAAATCAGCAATACGCACATCGAAATATTCAGCCACAGTGCGCTGAATCTGTTCGACAGTGACGGGCTTGATCTTATCGCTACCTATAAGATCTTGTAATACATTTTCTACCATAGCCATAGAAATTTTCTCATTGGACAATTTGCTATAGGCGTAGGAAGTGACCAAAGCGCCTTCCAATTCCCGTATGTTTTTGGTGACATAGGTGGCGATGAATCGAATGATCTCAGCTGAAACATCAATATGTTCCAGCCTCGCTTTCGTTTGTAAAATAGCAATTCGCGTTTCCAAATCGGGCGGTTGGATATCGGTGACAAGCCCCCATTCAAAGCGCGATACGAGGCGTTCTTCGATACGTTTAATCTCTTTGGGACTGCGGTCACTGGAAATGATGATTTGTTTGTGTGCATCAAAGAGTGTATTGAAGGTATGGAAAAATTCTTCCTGGGTCCCTTCCTTGCCGGACAGGAAATGGATGTCATCAATCAGCAGCACATCCACCTTGCGATACTTGGCGCGAAAGGAGGCGGAATCTTGTTTTGCGATGCTTTCGATCATTTGATTGGTAAAGGCTTCGGGAGAAATAAATACGACCTTTAAACCGTCGGCTAACGATAAAAGGGATTGACCGATGGCTTGCATCAAATGGGTTTTGCCTAATCCTGTCGCACCGTACAGGAAAAGAGGATTATAGGCGCGGCCGGGCGATTCTACCACGGCTTTGGCGGCAGCGTGGGCAAAACGGTTGTTACTACCGACCACAAAACGGTCAAAGGTATATTTGGGGTTGAAACCGGGGAACTGTTGTACCCTATTGCCCCCGTGACGGCGCATTGGAGATTTAGGCCCGTCGGTATGCGGACGACTTGCACGGGGCGCGGGCGTTTTGGATTCTTTGGGTTCCGTTGGGGTGGTGATTGCCACGTATTGGATGGTTTTGATAGCGGGCTCTTCTATGCGCGCCGCTTCCAAAATAGTATCTTTATAATTCTTCTCCAGCCAATTGGCGAAAAAGTGACTGGGCACACGAATAGCGAGTATTCCATCTTGACAGCTATGAAATGATGTCTGCAGAAACCAGTTCTTGTAGGAATACTCATCTAAAATTTCGCGCAGGTGTGTTTGGGTCCGCTCCCAAATATTGTTTTCTATTTCTAAAATATTTCCACGGTCACTTGGAAAATTTTCATTCATTAAAACGCTCCCTTTCCTTTGCACAAACAGTCTGAAAGAATGCGTACATGCTCATCTGAAATCAACGTACGATATCAGGTAACGACACTTTCCTCCGAGGTCGACCAAATCCGATCAAGCATTGCTGAGAGGCCTTCTGTGCGGCTATATAGATTGGCGCGTCGTAGATTAGCGGCCCGAGTATTTACACAGAATCACTCACTAAAAGCAAATAATAGCAGGTCAAATAGTATTTAGTCACCTAGAAAAACGATTCTTCAACAGCCCTAACAAATGTCTAGATGTCCATTCTGATTAAGAAAAATAAAGGCTTTTCGCAACGGTTTAAAGGCGCTGCGAAACATTCATGACAGCCCATTTTCGGTAAGAAAAGATCAAAAGAATGAACTTCTATTACGTTGAGTTTGCCTTAAGCCATGGTCACTTGTCAAGACCTTTTACAAGTTATTGACGCATAAGCATTTTAGCACGCTCCCAATAGCCGTTTAATTCTTCAGCAGTGCAACTTTCCAAATTGAGGCCCCTTTCTGCGGCTATTTTTTTCATTAAATCAAAGCGTTTTTCGAAACGGATGGTGGCATTTTGGAAAGATTCAACAGGATCGACCTTTAAAAATCGTGCTACGCTTAAGCAGGTAAAGAACAAGTCTCCCAGCTCTTCCGCCGCATGTATCCGGTGATTCGCGCCTATTTCGGTTTCCAATTCAGCTACTTCTTCCTGTACTTTTTCCAAAACCCCGGAGATATCTGTCCAGTCAAATCCCACCCGAGCCGCTTCTTCTTGAATGAGCAGCGCCCGCACGAAGGGGCAATTGGCTTCGGAGCACGTTATCGGTAATTGTGCCATAGAAAATCCTCAAAGTTATTTAAATATTTCGTTTATTTATTGTAATCCATATAATATCTTTTAACGTTTTATTTTATAAAAAAGTGTGGGAAAGACTTGAGAGCATCAAAATCTACTGTAAATACACCTCCCAAGAAGGGATAGAAAAGACTGCTACAAAAAGAATGATAGAAAAATATTGACAAAAATAGTCAACATAACGAAGGATTATGTTACACTATAAAAAATATAAAGATAATAATCAACATGGTAATCAATTTGACTTGAAATATCCGCATCAATACAAGGATAGTTCATCAAAGTTCAAGGGTATTAAAAACTTTGAAAAAGGATTTTACAGGTGACTAAATCAATTGAGGAGTTGATTCAAGAACTTGGCGATAAAAGTGCCGGATGGGCGACGCGGCGTAATGCAGCAGAGCTGTTAGGGAAACACGCGCATCGTATTGTGAGTGAATTGTTGTTCTATAAAAACGATTCAGATATGGACGTTAAGATGGAAGTGGAACGCAGTATCACGCCCCTTAGTCTCTTGTTGTCTGATCAGAGTATCAGCGATAAACAATACACCTTGCGTGAATTGGCTTTGGCTTGTGAAAAACGTCAAGCGCGTCACGTTGAAACCTATCAAAAAGGCTTTGTAGTAACCCTCCGAGGACAAGATGGGGAAAGTCAACGGGTCTATATCAACTCTGTTAAATCTTCCGATATCCCCGATAGTTTCCGAATCTTTATGCTTTGCGGCGAAATTACTGAGGAAAACTATCCTTTTATTATGACAGCGAATTCAAAATTAGTCCATGCATCCTTTTCCATTATTTCTTTTGAAGGCAACAAACAACTGGCGCTGGTAATTAATATTCCTGTAACGGATGCGACGCCTAATTTGGTCAAACGAAGTGTGAAAGAAATCGCCTATTACGGTTCTTGGATGGAAAAGAAGCTGAGCGAAATCGAAACGCCTTAATCGTAAGCTTACCGTGATGAGCGCGCAACACCAAGATAGAAGTGACGTATTATGAAGCTGCGCCCCCCAGATGTGGTCGTAATTCCGTCAGAGCAAGATGAAAATCTCCCCCACGCCGGCGGCGATTATTCAAACCAAGATTTTAGGGGAAGCGATTTATCAGGTTTGGATTTGACGGGCGCTAACTTTTCGAATGCTAAGCTGCAAAATAGCAATTTGAAAGGAGCTCGGCTAAGAGGCGCTTCCTTTCATCAAGCTGATTTAACAGAGGCTGATCTTGAATTTGCTGTTCTCGGCGACGCCAATTTAAAGCATGCTGTCCTCCTGCGTGCTCGCTTAAAGCGTGCCAATCTGGTGGGAGTAGATGCTGCTCATGCTGATTTTTCGGAGGCAGATTTCTATTATGCCCGTACTGGACACGGCAACTTTGAAGGGGCTATTTTTAAAAATGCAAATCTCGACCGCGCCATTTTCCGCAAAGCAAATCTTAGAAAGGCGGACTTGAGCGGCGCTCATGGTCAGGCAAATTTTGAAGATGCTGTTTTAGAGGGGATTGTAAAATGATTTTTGCCCATTTCCTCACCGACGTAAACGAAGCGAATATGTTTCTTGTTGCATGTGCTGCTACACGCAAGGCGTTGCTTATTGATGCTCCTTGTTATGATGTAAGGCTATCTGCCTTTCTAGAAGAACAGTCCTTGTCGCTGGAGGCACTCTTTATAACCCACGATCATTACGACCATGTTAATGGTATTGCGGAAATCATGGAGCGCTATGCTGTGTCCCTTTATGCGGGCAGCCGTGAAATAGGGGGAGTAAAGGCGCATAAAGTGCAGCAGGACGATGTCATCACTTTTGGCGCGATCGAGGCACGGGTATTGGAATTGCCCGGACACACATCGAACAGTTTGGGACTTGTCATGCCCGGCATGGTATTTACCGGTGATGCTCTTTTTGCGGGCAGTATCGGCGGCGTGAATCATGAAAAAGATCGGAATTTAGAAATCGATAAAATCAGGAAACATGTTTTCACTCTGCCCGATGATTATCAAGTCCACACCGGTCATAGCCCTTCCAGCACGGTATACGTGGAAAAGACCTATAACCCCTTTTTCGTGCCTAATCGGTGGGCGTGAACAAGGCCAAGGAACGACAGATTTGCGCCGTGGCACGTGACTTGTTGAGCACGTAAAAATGGATGCCCGGCGCGCCTTGCGCGATTAGCTCTTCTGCCTGCCGTGCCGCATAATATACGCCCACCGCATATTGTCCTTCATCATCGTCGTTGTGGACTTCAAGACGGCGCACCAATTTATGGCTGAGCCGTGTGCCGCACATCTGCGTGAGCCGTTTTATTTGCGTCAAATTCGTCACCGGCAAGATACCCGGGACAATGGGGACGTTAATCCCGATTTCGGCGCAGCGATCCCTGAATCTGAAATAATCGCCATTTTCAAAAAATAACTGGGTCACAACCATATCTGCGCCTGCGTCCACTTTGTGTTTTAGGTTTTCCAAATCAATGGCAGGAGAAGGCGCTTCCGGATGGGTTTCCGGATAACCGGCAACAGCGATACCCATCTCCGGATAATGCTCACGGATAAGACTGACCAGTTCATTGGCATAGCGCAGTCCGCCGGGAACGGGCGTAAAAGTGCCTGTGTCTTTAGGCGGGTCTCCACGCAAGGCGACAATGTGGGTGATTCCAATTTCAACAATCTGATCAATATAGTGCATCAATTCTTCACGGGTACTGCCCACACAGGTTAGGTGTGAGGCAAGGGGTATGTTCGGATAGTGCTTGCGTACTTCGGTCAATAATTCCAAGCTTCGTTCGCGGGTGCCGCCGCCTGCCCCATAGGTACAGGTCAGATAGGCAGGTTGACACGCGATCAATTCGCGTAAATGCCGGAACAGGCTTTGTTTCCCCTCTTCTGTTTTAGGTGGAAATAGTTCAAAAGAAATCACCGGCTTTTCGGAAGCATACAAGTTTTTTAGATTTATAGTCACCGCAATTTATTCCTATCCGTGTTGTTGTATATATATATCATATCCAATTGTTTCGGGTCTCTGCTAACCATAGTAGTATACGGGAAAAAGAAAGATCAACGTAGGGAATCGACAAGTTGATCTATCCATAAAGTTGCCGCCTCATAACAGTTCTTGTGAAACTTTAGGTTTATCTCTTTGCAGACGGTAACTTCAATTACTGAGGATTTATTCTTATTTTTGGCTTTTTGCAGGGCATCACAAAATTCTGCGCTCGTTGAAACCTCTACATAATCCAATGAAAATAAGGCGGCCCCTTCTTTGAATCGATAGCTATGGCTTGTTGCGAAGTAGCGGCCAAAAGGCTCTTTATATTCGGCTATGGGCAAGAAAGAAAAAATGCCGCCGCCGCCATTATTGATGACGACCAGTATAACGGGAGTTTCTTGGTGCTGCAACAATGCCAAGGAATTAAGATCATGCAAGGCCGCCATATCCCCGATGACAGCGGTCACCGGGACGCCGCTCCCCCACGCTATTCCTGCTGCGGTGGCGATATTGCCATCAATTCCGCTTAGGCCGCGATTGGCATGAATGAGGCGAGAAAAAGCACGGGTTGCGAATTGGTCCATATCACGAACAGGCATACTGTTTCCCAAAAAGAGTGCGTTTTCCGAACCCAATTCTTGGTCGATGATTGCGGCAATCTCAATTTCGTTCAAACTTTCGGCTTTGGATCGGTATTGACGCAGTCGGGTTGTTAAGCCCTCATTCATCTTGCGGAAGACTTCCCAATCCGCCGTTCTCGATTTTTCCCTATTGAAGGATTCCAAAGCAGGGAGCAAGGTTTTCAGATCAATAGAGCAGCCAATGGTTACGCGATTGGAAAGTCCCCCGTGCCTTTTCTCCGGAGAAAGATGGATATAGGGCGCCTCTTGGTTTTGCACAAAAGCGGGAAGAGCCTTTGAGACAAAAGCGCCTCCGAGATGAAGGATCAAATCCGGTTTGAACCATTGTCGAAATTTTTCGGAGCGCAGGAGCAGATTGTAATAAGGAACGAGGGTAGCAATGCGTTCGTTGTTGCGGCAGCCTGAGGTGATATCAGCAAAGACCGGCCATCCAAGTGTGTTGATGAGCTCCATCATTTCTTTTCGTTGCGCGTCGTCCACAGTGCGCCCCACGAGGACGAGCCCTCTCCGGCTCTGATGGATGCGTTCAATAAGTTCATCTTGCAGCTCTTTTGAAAGGCTCCGTTGCGCCGGTATGGAACGATTGAAAGGCTTTTCATGGTTGAACCAAGCGCCCAAGCCTTCCAGATAAGAATCCTGCCATGCTTCCGCGCAGTCAATAGGCGCCAAAGGTTCTCTGAACTTGCAATTGATATGAATGGGGCCACGGGGCGCAGAAAGTCCTTTTGCCAAGGTGTTATTGAGTCTGTAGAGCAAGGATTCTGCTGAAAAAGACGGGTCGGGACAAGGCAGATTGAGACGGGCACGGACATAATCGGCAAAGATCCCCTCTTGTTCCATGGTTTGGTT